>NZ_JBQSXK010000005.1:0-178649 GCF_052378115.1 Psychrobacter sp. AOP30-A2-5
ATGCTTTTGGCTGACTTTTTTAAATAATGTAGTGAGGAAATGATGTACAACGACATATTAAATTTCTGTTTTAACGAGGTGGGTAGTGAGAAGTTTTTTGAGAAAGACATAGCGTTTGATCAATTATTAATAGAGCGATACAGCGGTATACTTGAGCAAGCCGCCGCCGTAGAATTTTATACATGGCGAAGCAGCATAAAGGGGCGTTTAGCAGAAATTATTATATTGGATCAATTCTCGCGCAATATTTATCGTGATACGCCAGCGGCTTTTGCCCAAGATGCGATGAGTCTCGCGCTCGCGCAAGAGGCGGTGGCTGCCGGTGCATTAGAGGCACTTGAAAAGATGGATAAACGTAAGTTTTTATTGATGCCTTATATGCACAGCGAATCAAAACTGATTCATCAGCAAGCAGAAAAGCTATTCAAGCAATATACCAATGCAGATACCGTGGATGCTGAGCTTAAACATAAAGTGATTATCGATCGTTTTGGTCGTTATCCGCATCGTAATGATATTTTGGGACGAGTTTCAAGTAGTGAAGAAATAGAGTTTTTGACGCAGCCTGACTCATCTTTTTTATAAAAATTGTCTGTTAACTGGCTAGTCCATAAAGCGCTGCTTATCAATTGGTTAAAATAGAAAAAGAGGCTGTTTAGCCTCTTTTCATTCAGTATCGACGACAGCTAGAAGATTACTTCTGCTCAGCGCCTATCTCATCTATATCAGCACGGCCAATCACATCGATATCCTCTAAGCATAGTTTGTCATATTCTTTTTTGCAAAAATCAGGATCAATTTTGCACATCGCTGTTTGTAGTTGATCGAGGCGATTTTCTGATTGTTGGATATGCTCTAGCATTTTAGCAAACGCTTCAGCCACAGGATCTTGTGAGGATGGGTCGATGCCATAAGCTTGAAACGCGGTTTCGCGTGCTGAGCGGTTGGTGGATTTTTCATCTATTGATTTTTTCTCTATGCCATTATCTGTAGAAGCAGCTTGAGCTGCTTTTTCTTGTTGCTTGGCGTCATCGACCTTTTTAACAATCGGATTGCCTTTTTCGTCGTGATGGTCTGATATCATCCGAGCGGCGCTGCCGACCATGGTCGCACCTGCTGGTACTGCCTTTACTACGACGGCATTTGAGCCAATTTTAGCGCCTTTACCGACAGTAAATGGTCCCAATACTTTAGCACCAGCACCAACGATAACCCCATCTTCCAAAGTAGGGTGGCGCTTGCCATTATTCCAAGAGACGCCGCCAAGCGTGACCCCGTGATAAAGCGTCACATCATTGCCAATCTCTGCCGTTTCGCCAATGACAATGCCCATACCATGATCAATAAAAAACCGTCGACCGATTTTGGCAGCAGGGTGTATCTCGATACCTGTGATGATGCGTGAGCCATAAGAAATTACTCGCGCCGCCAGCTTTTGCTCGTTTTGCCACAGACAATGGGCACCGCGATGCAAAATAAGTGCATGAATACCAGGATAGGTCAGGATGACTTCTAAGCTATTACGTGCAGCAGGGTCACGGTTAAATACCGCATCGATATCTTCTGTTATGTCTTTTTTGATGCGTGAAAGTGATTTGAATAAGGCAGTTGGCAATGACATAAATTGTCCTATCGTATTTTTGATTACAATCAATTTAGTTATAGCAGCTTTGCAGCACAAAATATAGCGATGAGCGATAAATAAAAATAGACGACTGACAGATAAAATGCCAATCATTGACAATTTATCTACAGGCAATTATTTATGATTTAACTATCACTGACAACATATTTTAGCAGCTCAACAACTTGCTCTGGCGTTTGCGCCCATGCCATTGCCGCCGCATCGACTTCTTTTAGCGGATGGATAATATCTTCAGCATGTAGGGTAATGTACGGCTTGCCTAAAGCCGCGCAGTAGCCAGCATCGAATGCAGCGTTCCACTGCTTATATTTATCACCAAAACGAATAATAGCAATGTCGCACTTTTGAATCATGTTTTTGGTGCGAATCGCATTAACTTTTGATGATTTATGGTCGCGCCAGAACCCATTGTCATTTTTACCGAGTACGTCACCGGCGGCATCGCTGGCTTCATGATCAGTCACTGCGGAGGTAAAGGTAATATCTAAACCTTTGTCTTTCGCGCCTTGCATGATTTTTTGTCGCCAGTCAGTGTGTATTTCTCCAGACAAATAAACGTTCCAATTCATCATCAATTCCTTTTTATTATTGAATCCTATCATTTTTAAAATCATAGCATTTGTAAATGCTACGGCTGCTAATGCAATAGCAACTCAACGCCTGAAAATTTGCATATTAAAAGCTTTAGTCTTTTGCAAGTTTGGCAATTAATGCGCTTAATAGCTGATACTCTTTTTGATCAAGCTGTAAGCGTGAGCCCAGTCGTGACAGCCGCGATGGTAATGACTTCAAGTTTTCGCTATCGGCCAGTCCGCGCTGAACCATCAGCTCTGTCGTGCGCTGAGTCAGCTGTTGCAGTTGTTGCTGGCTAATGGCGGGTTCATCCCATTGCTGACGTAAATGTACATCGAGCATTGGCTGAGTAGTAGTGCTCAAAGCAGTATCTAAACTATCCGCTGTCTGAGTGTGTGATTGCGCGTAAGCAAAAATAAAGCTAGCGATTACTTGCACGGCTGACGCGACATTGAGTACAGGATAAGCAGGGTTGGCATCGATTTGGATATGATAATCGGCATAAGCTAACTCTTCATTGGTCAATCCACGATCTTCACGCCCAAATAGGATAGCGATATTTGGTTTATTAGTAGTAGCAACCGATAGGGTATCAGCGTTGCTATCGCCTTTGCTCGACGCCGACTGTTTATCGATAAAATCAAACATAATCTTAGCAGCTTGCGTGGGTGTCACGACAGGGCGGGGCAAATGACGACTGCGACTGCTGGCAGCAAATACCAGCTGGCAATTCGCAATAGCAGATTCTAAAGTAGGTGCAATCAAGGCTGATGATAGCAGATCGCTGCCACCTGCTGCATGAGACACACTGGTTTCATCAATTGGTAGCTTGGGATCGATAACCGTCAAACGAGACAAGCCCATTGTGTGCATTGCGCGCGCTGCTGAGCCAATATTGGCAGGCAAAGTGGTATTAACCATGACAATTTGCACACAAGACAAATAGTCGCTCACCGTATGATTGACAGTAGATGCTGCTAATATAGGGGTAGAATCATTACTCATTACAACCCCAGTCTTAGATTGATTTCTTGTTCTGCGCGTTGCAATGCGGCGGCGATATTTTCAATCAGTGCCGCTTGCTCGCTGATAAGACGCTCGCGGCAGCGCTCTTGTAACTGGCTGCTCAAGTTCATTAATTGGGTCGTGCCCAAGTTGGCGCTGGCCCCTTTTAGCGCATGAGCAACTTCAAAACCATTGGCATTGTCATTTTCTTGCTGAGCGACTCGCAGCGCACTTACTCGCTGCTGACTGTCAGTGATATACACTTGTATCAAATCAGCAAAGTCTTCTTCTAACAAATCACGCATGTCTTCAAATTGCTCATGATTAATGATTTCTTCAGCTTGGTGAGCCATATTTTTATTTGGGGTTTCATCCATGGTTTTATGTCCAATTCTAAAAGTTAAAACGGTAAAGGGTTTGTAATAAATACGTCAATGTTCTTCAGGTATTAGGGCGTGTCCTCAATTCAATCAATTACTCTCTAAATGGGCTAAAAATGGCTAAATTTTGTTAAACATCGTCAATAGCTTATCAGTATCTCGATATTAACGGCGCTATCTTCCTTGTTTGACGGCAATTTATCTCATTTTTATTACCATTTTTAAAGTGAGGATACGCCCTAGCTATAATGGAAATGTAAATTGTCTTCACTAACCATATTCTTTAATTGCTGTAAGTTGTCATCGTTGGGATAGATGCGCCAGTGCTCAGATAGCCCTACGTTAGCGATGCCAAATTCCTCATAAATGCTCAGTCCCAGTGGCAGACAATTATCATTAATGGAGGCATCGGTATTGCTCAAAGCATTATTGGCATAACTTTGATTAGCACTATTTTGATTTATGTCATTTTCTAGCGCCAATAAATCATTGCCATTTTCATCATACAAACTTCCGCCCATCGCTGCATCGTAGCCACTATTGCCATTAAAGCTGCCACTTTGCTCGTCTTGCTCGTTGTCATGAGACAGTTTTGGTGCTGGAATAATGCTGGCTTGCGCGGACTTGAGTAACGGTTGCAGTCGCGTCAGCAGATTGATATCGCTGCCATGAATTTTGATACTGATTTTTTTCATCCATCTTAGGCGCGCATCGACCATGCTCATGGCACTATCAAGACGGGCAAATAAACGCCCATCACGCTCACGAATGCTGCCTTTGATGATAACGACTTCATCAATTTTTAACTGTTCTTTGACACGATTGAAACGCTCGGCATAGCAGCTTACTTCCAGCCTTGAAGTGCCGTCATCTAAGATAATGACATTGCGATTACCAAAGTTGGCAATATCAATAATCAATCCGGCGAAATAACAGCTACCGTTATAGCCCGTGTCAGTCAGTTTATCGAGACGAGTGCCTGAGGTATAGCGTTTTAACTCATCCAAGTATTCATTGATTGGATGACCCGTCAAATACAATCCTAAGGTGTTCTTTTCTGCTTTTAAACGATGTTTATCACCCCAAATCAGCTCTGGCGTCATAACCAGTGGCGGCGCGGCGACGACACCATCCATTTCACCAAACAAATCCATCATGCCGATTTCACGGTTTTGACGGTCTTGTTCAGCAGCTTGTACGGCACTTGGCAGCTGGCTCATTAATGCGCCGCGAATCTCGTACGCTTCATCGGCTGGTAAATCTGGTCGTAGGGTGGCTGCAAAGTCATCAAAACAACCAGCGTTTATCAGTCCCTCTAAAGTGCGTTTATTAACCTTTTTAATATCAACGCGGCGACAAAAATCATAGAGATCTTTAAACGGTCCTTCACGGCGGCGTGCATCAACGATAGACTCAACCGCGCCTTCACCGACGCCTTTAATCGCACCCAAGCCATAAATGATATTGGTTGGGGTATCGGCAACAAAATGCCATTCACTGCGATTTACCGATGGATTAACCACGGTCAAATCAAAGTTTTCACGGCAATCATTGATAAAGAACACCACGTTATCGGTATTGTTCATATCAGAGGTCAGTACCGCTGCCATAAATTCGGCAGGGTAGTATTGTTTGAGATACGCGGTCTGATAAGCGAGTACACCATAAGCAGCCGAATGCGAGCGGTTAAAACCGTAACCGGCGAACTTCTCCATCAAGTCAAACACGCCGCCTGACGTTGCTTCATCAATACCTTGCTCGGTTGCACCCGTGATGAAGATATCGCGCTGCTTAGCCATTTCCTCAGGTTTCTTTTTACCCATAGCACGGCGAAGCATATCCGCGCCACCCAAGCTATAGCCTGCCATGACCTGCGAGATTTGCATGACCTGTTCTTGATAAACAATAACGCCATTGGTGTTTTCTAAAATCGGCTCAAGATTGGGATGGTCATAGATGACTTCCTCACGACCATGTTTGCGGTCGATATACATCTCTACCATACCCGCATCGAGTGGACCCGGACGATAAAGCGCACACATGGCGATCACATCTTCGATGTTGGTCGGTTGCAATTTCGCCAGATACTTTTTCATGCCCATACTTTCTAGCTGAAAGACCGCAGTGGTCTTGGCATCTTGCAAGAGCTTGTAGGCTTTTTTATCATCTAACGGTAGGTCTTCTAACACCAACGCATCTTTACCTTCTTTTGCACGGCGCAGGTTGATATTTCTGACAGCGGCATCAATCACAGTCAAGTTACGTAGACCCAAAAAGTCAAATTTTACTAGCCCAACGGCTTCAACGTCATCTTTATCAAACTGGCTGACGCGGTGACCTTCATCATCACAATAAATTGCGCTAAAATCTGTGATTCTGTGCGGCGCAATCAATACGCCACCAGCATGTTTACCCACGTTCCGGCAAATGCCTTCAAGCTTAATCGCCATCTCCCACACTTCAGTGGCATCTTCATAATCCATATTGTCAGGATTGGAGATTAAGTCTTTGAGCTGCGGCTCTTGCTCGAGTGCTTGACTGAGGGTGATACCCGGTGTTTTAGGTATCAGTTTCGACATTTTGCTGGCAAGGAAATAGGATTTACTTTGTGCACGTGCCACATCACGCACCACCGCTTTTGCTGCCATCGTACCAAAGGTAATGATTTGCGAGACCGCTTCACGACCATAGGTTTGCGCCACATAATCAATAACGCGGTCGCGACCTTCGATACAGAAGTCAATATCGAAATCGGGCATGGACACACGCTCGGGATTCAAAAAGCGCTCAAATAATAAGTCGTAATGAATAGGGTCGAGGTCGGTAATATTGAGCGAATAAGCAACGAGTGAGCCTGCACCAGAACCACGACCAGGACCGACTGGTACGCCATTGGCTTTTGCCCAGCGGATAAAGTCCATCACGATGAGGAAGTAACCAGGAAAGCCCATTGAAAGAATAACTTTTAGCTCATACTCTAATCGGTCATCATATCTTTGGCGAAAGTCGCTCCAATTATCGCTACGTTTCTCGATGGGAAATAGTTTATCTAGTCGATTATTCAGACCCCGTATTGATTCTGCACGGAAAAACGATTCAATCGTCTCACCTTCAGGCACAGGAAAGTCAGGTAATACGTTGATACCAAGCGTCAACGTCACATTACAACGGCTTGCTAAGCGCAAAGTATTGTCAATAACCTGCGGAATATCAGCAAATAACTGCTGCATTTGCGCTTGGGTTTTAAGATACTGCGCATCAGAATAAGTTTGCGGGCGATTTTGGTCGGCAAGTACGTAGGAGCCTGCGATACAAACCCGCGCTTCGTGAGCATCGAAATCATCCTGCTCTAAGAAACGCACGTCATTATGAGCAATGATAGGAATATGATGCTTAGCACCAGAGTGAATAGCGGCTTTAATAAAGGCGTCTTCACCTGAGCGATTGGTACGCTTAATTGCAAAATATAAGCGATCAGCAAATTGCGCCTGCCATTCTATTAGCAGCTCATCGGCTTTTTCTGGCATCGAGCCGACCAGTGCCTGACCGACATCTGATTTTTCAGTAAATAACACAATCACGCCTGCCGCATGCGCTAGAATATGACTGCGCTTGACGATTGGTACACCATGATTGGCATCGTCGGCGCGCCCTTCGGTAAAGCCAAGCGATACGATACGAGTGATGTTTTGATAGCCCTCGTTGTCCATCGCGAGTAAGGTGAGCCGTGTGTCTTCATTTTCCATGATGACTTCACTGCCGATAATGGGCTTGATACCCGCACCTAGGCAGGCACGATAAAACTTCACCGTGGCATACAGATTGGACAAATCGGTCAATGCCAGCGCGCGCTGATGGTCAGCCGCCGCAGCTTTCACTAGCGGCTTGATACGCACGATAGAATCAGTGATTGAATATTCGCTGTGGATGCCAAAGTGTACAAATGCCATAAAAGACTCTTACTAGTACGATCAAAAGCAATAAGCTATCGATAAAATAAAGGATGTTTATCCGTTATCCATATTGATGTTCAAAGGTAAATAAGACCTCGATAGCCATGTTGATACGTTTTAAATGGGGTCGTCAATAATAGCATTATTTGCCGCAGACAACCACTGATTCCAAGTTATTAGGCTAAGTAATAAGGTTGGAAGCATTCATCAGATATGTGCTATTTCAATTCCACTAAAAGACCTCAGCGATCTTATTTCAGTGTAATAGACAAGATATAGGCAAGATTTTTTGCTAGGGAAAGCATTATTTTTCTATCAAAAAACCGCTGACATTCTTAACGATGAAAGCGGTTATTTATGAAATGTTTAGAAAGAACTATAGTTCTGTTTAGGAATGAAAGGCTTTTAGATATTTGGGTGATAAACTAAACCTCATATCATCTGTCCTAAATTAGTTGACCACTACAAGTATATGAGTCTTTTTATTTGAACCATTTATATTCATCCTCTTTTAGTAGACGATAAAAACTACCATGTAAGGGTACATTTTGCTTGGTGACACCATCAACGGTTAGATAAGCAACCAGCTCACCATCAACAATGTTGACCATTAGTGCTGCAGGCTCTTTGTTTTCCGCAAAAAAAGTTTTAAAAATCTCAAACTGCTCTACATCGCCATCGGGCATTTCTTTGGCACTTGGAGAACTTTGGCTAAAGCGAATAATGGCTTGATACCGTTGGCCCTCATGTTTAAAGTATAGTCGATACCAAGCAGGCAGTGCTTTTTCACTCTTGTATGTGGTTAAGTCTACTTCAGACTGTGGGGTAAATGTCGTGTTCCCATTAATCAAGAATTCTGTGTAACCATATACATCAAGCGGCGTGGAGAGATACCATGGAAACTTTTGGGTATTAAAGGCTTTCCATCTGCCAATAGGAAAGATGCCGTTGGCTGTTTGCGCTTGTATCTCTTCGGGCTGATCCTCAACAAACCCTGATAGATATTCTTCTTCACTTAAGCCTTCAGGATTAAAATGATTGGCCTGTGCAAAATATTCCCATGGAATATCTATTTCTTCTGCTTGAAACTGTGCTACCTCTACAACTTCTGCCCAACCGAGACGCATAGAGACGAAGCCACCAGGAGCCAGCGCCAGCTGAATCTGCTTAAACTGTTCAGTATCTGGTGTGTCTTCGAAATCCATAGTGAGCTTGCGCTTAAACTTCTTTTCTATCTCTGCTTTGGACAGTCTGGCTCTGATATGATAGTATTTGCCTTCTATGGGCGCCAGCCACGTGAGATTGATGCCATCAGGAATGCGATAGCCACCTGACGCATCTGCACCTGCTGTCCGCCAGCCGCCGCCTGCGTGCGCATAAAAACCGCGTCTTGAACCATCGTCATACATCCAAAATGACTCACCCGCGACCAGCTCAATGGGGTAGTAGCGTGGCGCAAATACTGCTGTAGAAAACCCCGTGTTACTCTCTTTCATAAACACTCCCTTTAATTCACGAGATACATCTTTTCCAAAGACAATGCAGGCCGTGAGCGATGCAATAAGCAGTGACAATATGGCGAGTTTGATACTTTTCATAAGTGTGCCTTTATTTATGCTATAGCATGATGCTGTCATTATGTATTTAAGTGCTACACCATATCTTTGTGATATCACCACTATTTGATGATAGATAAGACAGACAGCTTAATTAGATTAATAACTAGCTATCCACTGGTACACTAGGTAAACCGTTTCTGCAGTCAAATCTTTTAGTACCCACAGGCAAGTCATATTTTTTCCAATAGCGACGCAGCTGCGGCGTGGTCAGCTCGTTTCCTTGACAGTCCTTTGGTAATAAGGGTGTGCTCCCGTCACAAACAAAATACAGTGTGCCTTGAGGTAAGTTGTTGTCTTCCCAGTATCCTTTTGCCGATCTTTCGGGCAGTGGCGAAAAAAGAAGTTTGTCTGTTGCTGGATTGATCTCTGTGGTACATCTTCCTACTGCATTGCCAGAGTCAGTTTCTAAATAGTCTTGTTCATACATAAACCGTGCACCCAAATCGATACAGGCAGTGAGGCCTAATATGCTGGTCAATATTAGTGTGAGTTTGATTATCTGCATAATACCCTCTAGTATTATGATTAATACCCAACCACAGCTGCATCAACGATACGCGGATCAGATGAGCCATAGACACCATTTGGCGTGATCATAATCGACTGAGTCGAACCCATGGCTGATTTTGGACTGACCATATGACCCATTGATTCAAGCTTTTTAACCGTATCAATATTCAGTGCTTTTTCGACCCGAATCTCATCAGGCAGCCATTGGTCATGGATACGCGGTGCGTGAGTGGCCTCAGCGATATTCATATCATGATCAATGACATTCGAGATTATTTGAGTGACAGTGGTAATGATGCGGCTACCACCAGGGCTACCTGTGACGATATATGGTTTACTGTCTTTAAAGACCAGCGTCGGACTCATAGACGATAATGGACGTTTATTGGCTTCAACGGCATTTGCTTCACCGCCCAATAATCCATAACCATTTGGTACGCCGGGTTTGGCAGAAAAATCATCCATTTCATTATTGAGTAGGATACCCGTACCTTCAGCGACTAACCCTGTGCCATAAGAGAAGTTTAGCGTATAAGTATTGGCTACCGCGTTGCCGTCTTTATCGACAACAGAGAAATGCGTGGTTTGATCACTTTCATACGGTAGAGGGTTGTTGGCTTTGATGGTAGACGCTGGCGTGGCTTTGTCTGGATTGATTAAGGTGCGTAGTTTATCCGCATAAGCCTCTGAGGTTAAGCCGCTAGCAGGCACATCGATAAAGTCAGAATCACCTAAATACTCTGAGCGATCCGCATAAGCGAGCTGCATCGCTTCGGCCATTAAATGAATGGTTTGCGCGCTGTTTTGACCGTAGTCTTTTAGCGGATAACCTTCTAAGATATTTAAGATTTGCACGATATGAATACCACCAGAAGACGGCGGTGGCATCGAGACAATCTCATAACCACGATAATCGCCTTTGACGGGCTCGCGAGCGATAGCTTCATAGTTGGCTAAATCTTGTAAGCTCATGCTACCGCCAGCCTCGTTGACAGCCTTGACTAACTTACTTGCGGTTTCTCCTTTATAGAATCCATCCGCCCCTTTTGCGGCAATCAGCTTAAGCGATTTTGCCAATTCAGGCTGTTTTAAACGCTCACCGGGTTGATAGGCGCTACCATCAGGTTTAAAAAATATCTTTTTCGTGCTTGGCCATTTTTGCATGCGATCGCTTAATGCTGTGAGTGACTCAGACAGACCTGCTGTGACTTCTATACCGTCCTCAGCCAGTGCAATTGCAGGTGCCATCACTTGTCCGCGGCTCATGGTGCCATGATCTTCTAACGCTTTAAGTAATCCTGCGACCGTCCCCGGTACGCCAACTGCTAGACCGTGATAACGAGACAAGTCGCTGACCGCATTGCCATCCTCATCGAGATACATATCACGCGAGGCACTACTCGGTGCTTTTTCACGGTAATCGAGTGCGACCGTTTTGCCTTGCTTGGCATCATAAATCATCATAAATCCACCACCACCGATATTCCCAGCGCGGGGTAAGGTCACTGCTAAGGCAAAGCCAACGGCGACGCCAGCATCAACCGCATTACCACCGTCTTTTAAAATCTTGAGTCCAATATCAGAGGCGAGGGCTTCTTGGGTGGCGACCATGCTGTTCTTTGCCCAAACAGGGTGGTGAATCGCATCTTCAGAATAGATGGCTTGATCGGTCTTGGCATTGTTAATCGTGGAAGTGAGGGCATTGATTTTGGCTCTTGTCACACGCTGAGTTTCAGATATTACAGTAGGATTATCAGCCATAATCGCGAGATTGATGGCGCTAGTGTTAATCGATGTTTGGTTGATAGTAGTTGATTGATTGGTTGTCGGCTCAAGCGCGTGAGCAGATAGTGATACTAAAAATGTGCTACTGATTAACAAAATAGCCGCTTTAATATTTGCTCTACCTTGAGGATTATTGTCAGCAGTGCGTATGTTGTTTTTTGATATCGAGGTTGGCATTGTAAAGTCCTTTTTACTTGAGCGAGAAAGCCATAGTGAGAAAGTTGTTTTGTATAAAAAAATCTAAGTATTTTCTTAATAAA
Organism: Psychrobacter sp. AOP30-A2-5; assembly: GCF_052378115.1. NCBI lineage: Bacteria > Pseudomonadati > Pseudomonadota > Gammaproteobacteria > Moraxellales > Moraxellaceae > Psychrobacter > Psychrobacter sp. AOP30-A2-5. The sequence continues at coordinate 11,731 of NZ_JBQSXK010000005.1, forward strand.
TAGGTTCTAATATTACTAAATTGTAACGCATTGTGATATAAATAACGGTACTAATGTACACTAATTATAGACTGGCTATTTATACAAAGAGATTACTATGTCATCAAATCATATTAATAATCATAATCGACAGCACTATTCTGAGATGACGAGTCATCATTCGTCTATCAATAATAACGACCATGTATATCAGGTAGGTAAATTGACGTCTATCGCCTTGCTGGTTGGCACTACGTCTCTGGCTCTTTTGGGCTGTCAATCAAGCCCAGCGTTATCATCGCCTGCGGCATCAAAAAGTATGATTGATTTTAGTACCGCTGATAGCGCGCAGAGCCAAGCACAAGGACGCGCATTTAATGCCAGCCTCACAGCCAAAGCTGAGCGTTATCAGCAATTATTCGACCAAGAAAAATACCCCAATACTGACAATCAAGCCAAATCACATTTACTGGCAGCTATTCGTCAGCATCTTGCAACAGAACACGTAGCAGTCTCGCAAGCCAATTATCAAGCCGTTCCTTTTATTGATCCAGACAGCATTGATGCAGGCTCTAGTAGCTTACTTAGAACGATTATAGAAGCTTATGCTTATGAGCCTGAGGATTTAGACAATGATTATTTAGACAGCGACTCTTTATATAGCGATGATAACGAAAGTGGGTCGAATGATAATGATGGCAGTTATGACTATAGCGACTCCGATCTAGCAGAAGCTAGTGAGGAAACAGCTGTAGACGAGGTTAGTGAATATGGCGATTACGATGTCATCGATGCCGATGAGACTGTTGATGATGAGTATAACTACGATGAAGACGGCTATGATCCAGACGGTTACAATGAATATGGCTACAATCGAGAGGGTTACGACAGCGATGGCTATGATGAATATGGCAATGCAGAGGGCGGCATTCTCTCAGGGGTTTCGAAATTAAAGCCCAACACTCTGTTAAAAAACTATGAAACTATACAGATGGCAAAACAACAATCAGAGGATGTAGAACAAGGTAGCCAATCAACGCCATCTACGGGCGTCATTGGTCAAATGCTGAGTATGTTCCATCGCACGCCGGAACAGATAGCTGCGTCAAATGCTTATCAATATCAGAATTTAACGTTTAATAGTGTCAGTCAGTACAAACCCAAACAGCGACAACTACAGAGCGTCTATAGCTATAACTATGTGACACCAACGATTAGCTCATCTATACAGATACCGCTAGCGTTCGATTTTAACCATAGTACAGTTACGGTAGACCCATCGGCAATCATGCCTATTGTGGCGCTTGTTAATCCTGAAAACACCCCTTTACCTAACCAAATGACCTCACATACCGTTAGTTTTGGGTTGCCTGAGAGTATTACCGCGCAGCTGCCGCCAGCAGTGCTTTACGATGCTGCCATTGCTGCCATACAGAGCAGCATGGCAGAGCTAGCGCCTGAGCATTTTAGCGCGGTAGATATTCGCAGTGATGCCTTTGCCAAAGAAGTCGGTGCGAGCCGAGCGGTAAAAGTCTATTTTGGCAGCAAGCAAAGCGGTGAGATGATCGGCAAAACCCTAAAATACATGACAAAGTCACTACAGGATTATGTCGATGCCAATCCACAGAAATATCCTGATGGCGCTATGCTAAAAACTGTGCTGGCGAAAGTGCAGCTATACAATAAAGGCTACCAAAGTGCGGATGTAGGTTCGCTTTTGCAGCTAATTGAAGCCATAGGTCCGATCTCTTTTAATCAGATAAATTACTATTATTTAGACCGCTCAGATCGCCTGCTTGCTAAGCAGCAGCGGGTAAATATCGGTGGTGACTTGATGGGTTCGACAACCAGCGTGCTGAATCAAATACGCTATGATAAAAGCAGCTTTAATAACCATGCACTAACGCCTTTATTGGCTGAGTCTTTTGGCGCAAATGCTAAAGCCGCTATCGATGGCAATGCATGGATGGCAGAGCAACGCCAACAAAAAGACAGACTGCAAACGGCACGTGATGCCCGCTATGACTATAGTGGGAGCAGCGATGATTACAATGATGATGACTATAGTAGCGATTATGCAGATGGTGATAGTGGCTATGAGGCAGCAGAATATGACACTGATATCGAAGACGATGCTGACAACAGGGTAGACAGTCAATAACGCTATCTTGTCATGTTCAAGCACATATTCAATAAGGATAAAAAATGAAAAAATCACATCAAATCATTGCAAGTCGTCTTTCATCAGCGAACCTTGCGTCAGTTCTTAATGGCAATCGCCTATTTGCTGGTGCATTGGTCACAGGGGCACTATTATTAACGGGCTGCCAATCTACCAGTCTTGACCAATCTAATGCTATGACTGCCAAGCAAACGCCAGTGGCAGCAAAGACAGCGTTGGCGACGGCGTTACAGAAACAGCGCCGACAGTCTTTTAGTTACCATAGCAATCTTGAGGTTAGTAACGAGCAGCAGTTTAGCGATATTAATACTAAAATAGATGCTAAAGCGCCAGTCGCCTCAGGCTATATCGATGAATACTGCGAAGACACACACGATCAAGCGTATGCCGCCTTAATTACCCAAGCAGAAGCGCAAAATAAAGATATTTTAGCGGCAGATTATGATGCTCAGCGAACGGTGCTCAAAGACACTTATCTTGAGTGTACGGATGCCTATGAGGCATGGGTAGAGAGTAAATATGATAGTGAAATCACTGTGCCAGCGTTTTACCAACAGTTATTTGACAATTACGACGACCGATCGACAGCGCAAGATATCAAAAAAGCAAAGTTGCTAGATGCTTATGTGCTAAAGCCGCTGTCTATCAATGCGCAAGGCGTCTATCAACCGATGGCTGGCAAGGCGACGATGCTGGCGAGCGTGCAGTATCAAGCACGCAATCATCAAAGCAGCATGAATCAGCCTATTTATCTGGATTTGAAAAACGGTAATATTTATCTATGGGCAGATAATTTTGCAATGTTTAATTCAGAACTGTTAGATGACAAGCTCGGCACAAAGTGGCGCAACAAATGGTTAAAGTTAGCCATTGATGATGGTACCTTACCCAAAGGCTTTGGTAGTGAGTTGATAAAAAGCCACTTTGCCGCGTTAGATGCCACATTTGATGCCGCACCTATTAGCCAGTTTGATTATGTTGCCCCTAATACGCTAGCCTCGCTCTCTCCCAAGTTACCCGCGCATCAGCTACCAGCAATGCTAGCAAGTAACCAAGTTATTCGCCGTGTACAAAGCGCTGAGAGTTATGAGCAGTTTTATCAAGATTATATGCGCATCATTTACGAGCGGATGAGTCAGCGATATCCAGAACTGGTCAAAGAAAGCGCGGCTGACGAGGTAGGCAACACAGATGCTGATAAATTTACCAGTAAAGCGTTAGTGCAGCAGATGCTAGCAATGATAAAGAGTGGCATGGACAGTGGCAGTGAGACAATAGAGGAAACAATGGCAGAGGCAAAAGACAAGACGGCAGAAAGTACAATGCTATCAAATGTAGATACGCAAGAGTTGTATGGATTTGATAAGCGTGGTCAGCTCAAATGGCAGCATATGCGCAGTGAGCTTCCGAGCGAAACCGCCGCTAGTAAGAACATGGTCATAGATGTTTTGCAGCAGTATTCCGCTATCAGCGCCAAAAACATGGTATTTCCCAATTTACCAAATGACGTGCAAGTGCCTAATGCCAGTAATAGTATTGATATGCGCGAGTATGGTAGCGAGTTGATGCAGTATTATCGTGATGGCAATGGTACTGCAATGGGTAAGATGATGTTTAGTGTCATGCCAATGGCTAAAGAGAAGTTTGGGGCGATTGAATAAATAAAATTAAATCAGACTAAATCTATGACATTGAGGACGAGCTAGTGAATTTTGTGACCATTGACGTTGAAACTGCAAACAGCGACGTAGGGTCTATTTGTCAAATAGGCTTGGCTAAATATTTGAACGGTAAGTTAATTGATACCTACTGTACGTTAGTATGTCCGCAGACGTCTTTTAGTCGTCAAAATATAGAAGTGCATGGTATTACCAGTAGTATGGTAAAAGATGCGCCGTCTATGTATGACATTTACGGGCAAATATTAAAATTTATCGGTGAAAATGTTGTCGTTAGCTATACTGACTTTGATCAAAGGGCGTTGACAAAAAGTCTAGAGCTTCACAAATTACCAATACCAGAGCTACAGTGGGTCGATGCCACGGTATTGGTACGTAAAACGTGTCAGCGCTTTTCGGTCAAAGGTTATAATCTGGCGAATGTTTGTAGAGAATGGAATTATCGGTTTGACCATCATGACGCGCTAGAAGATGCTAAAGCATGTGGCTTTATAATCGTAACCATTCTTAGAGAAAATGGTTTATCAATTCATGATTGGGTAAAAAATAGTCAATACAGTCGTAATTATCCTCAGCAACCACGCGCAAATGGTAGAAGTTACCCCAGTCATATCACAAAAGTTGGAGATGAGTCAGGACAATATGCAGGACTCAATATCTGCTTTACAGGCAACCTTAGTATCAGTCGAACAGATATTGCTGAGATAGCAGCCAAAAATGGTTTTAATGTCAAAGCGGGTGCTTCGAAGACATTAGATTATCTTGTGGTTGGTGTTCAAGATTTAACGTTGCTTGCTGGTCATGAAAAAAGTAGTAAGCATCGAAAAGTGGAAGAGCTGATTCAGAGTGGTTTAGATATCAAAATTCTTGAAGAGCGCGCCTTTTTACAGTTAATTAAAATATCAAAGTAATGTGAGCCTCAACATTAAAACTAAAAAGCGCACCGTTTATACGATGCGCTTTTTTATGTGTTCATAATCAGTCTTATAGGACAGTCAGCATGAATGCGAAACAGCCTATTAATGACGAATTACATGCCTTGATGTGGTTTGCCATGCCTTTTACCGTGCTCTGAGCCTTTATGACCTTTCGCCATTTTTTCAGCTTTTAATGTAGCGAGTTTTGCGCGTTGCTCAGCAGTCAATACTTGAGAGATAGCATGTTGAGTCTGTACTCGCTCAATGAAGCGCTGCTTGGTTTTAGCCGCTTGCTGATCAGCTAAGCGATTAACTGCGGCTGTATTTAGAGTGCTACTATTAGTTAATGCTTGCATTTGTTGCTGCATTTGCGCCCGTTCTGCTTTGTTTTTTGTACGGTCAGCTTTACGATCGCCGTGTTGTGCTTGCATGATGGCTTTGATTTGCGCTTGTTGCGTTGCTGTTAGATCTAGCTGCGACATTGGACCTCTCATGCCGCCTTTGTTCATGGCTTTTTTCATGCCATCTTTATGCTGCATTTTACTGGTCGTTGGTGTGGTATCAGTGGTTGCATTAACACTGGTACAAGCCGTTACGGTGAAAATGCTAGACATTGCTAAGACTGAGCCCATTAATAATTTTTTCATCATCATTACCTTAATTTATGGTGCATACGTTATTGGTTGCGAAAAAGTCAGTTTTTATCTGATTAGCTTATGAATGCTAAGTGTCCCGGATAGCCACTATCCATCACAGCTTGTTATCAGTATTTGTCGCTGATAGACGCTATATTACGACAGTTAAAAGTTACGAACATTTATGAAGTATTAAGAAAGGTAACGTTTATAGCGAATCGATAAGCAATTGACTGATAATATGGCTCATAAAGCGATTTAACGCTTAAGGAGAAAGATGTGCCACACATACTACTAGGCGATGATGACGAAGAATTGACCCAATTGTTACAAGAATACTTGCACAATCATGGGGTGACATGCGACTGCGTTCACGATGGTGAGGCTGTCATACAGAAACTCAAAAACGTGAGCAATAATGTGCTGAATGGCGCTGCTGCTTATGATTTGCTGGTGCTAGATATTATGATGCCAAAAATCGATGGATTGAGTGTCTTGCGTCAATTGCCCAATATCAGTGATATCCCTGTCATCATGCTGACCGCAAAAGGGGAGGAGATTGATCGTATCATTGGGCTTGAACTTGGTGCTGATGATTATATTACCAAACCCTGCAACCCTAGAGAACTGCTGGCACGTATCAATGCCGTCATCAAACGTACCAGCGCAGTGACATCAGAGCATACGCTGCTACCAGACAGTCGTTTGTATCTGGATCAAAACCAGCGGCTTTGTCAGATAGATGGCATAGAGCTACAAGTGACGGGGACAGAGTTTGATTTGTTGGTTGCGCTACTGAAACAAAAAGGCGAGGTGGTAAGCAAAGCATGGCTGTCAGAGCATGTCTTACAACGTGAATTACAGCCGTTCGACCGTAGCCTTGATGTGCATGTCTCGCGACTCCGCAAAAAACTCCAACCTTTTCATGATGAGCCGATCAAAGCGGTTCGTGGTAAAGGCTATCAGCTGGTATTGTAATGATGGACTCATCGATGAACGCTTCCAAGAAAGCTATTAACCATAAAACGCTTAAGCAAACCCCAAAGTTTAAAGTGCGAATCACACTGTTTTGGCGTTTGTTTCTAAGTCTGTTATTAACGATTATCATCACCTCTATTTTATCGATCATGGTGGAGCGCTGGCTGGTCGAAAAAGCACTAACGGCTCGCATGAACGTACAAATTGATAGTTTATTGATTAAGCGTCAAGAAATGGTTGAGGCATTAAGAGCGGGTGATTTAAGTACAGTTAAGCAGATGTATCGTCAGGACCGTCAACTCATGAATCAGATAAGAGTTTACGATGAAGAAGGGGCGATTATATTTCCGCGTTATCGCAATAGAGATGAGCGTAGGCAAAAAGGTATGCAGGATAGTCGGCGTGAAGTAGGTCAACTACCAATGCAACCCTCAATGCAATCAATGGCAGCTCAGCCCAATGTGGACAATAACAGGACTAATAGTCACGATAATAATAATAAAATGTCGAATGACAAGTCGTCATTCTTAAACCATATTCTGCAACCGATGATGCCGAATAGAGCTACGCTAGCTGATTTCGACAGTCGCCCTGAGCTGGCTGATGTGACGGTCGTCTTACCAGATGAGCAGTCTGTCATTATACAGTTACGTCCGCATTTGCGTTTTGCTGATGTTATGGCGCTGCAACGTGGCAATTTTCCCATACGTTTGCTATTTATTCTCGTTTTTAGCGTCTTGGTTTGTATTTGGCTGAGCCGTACAATGACTCAGCGTATCCGCCGTGTACAAAATACCGTACACCGTCTGATTGATGGCGATTATCAGACCCATCCAGACCTATCAAAAATGGGAGATGATGAGCTTGGTTTACTCGCGAAAGATGTGGCTAAACTATCAAAACGGTTGGCTGAGAGTGAGCTGGCACGCAAACAGATGCTCAGTGATATCTCGCACGAGCTACGATCGCCACTGGCGCGTCTAGACGTTGCGACTGAGCTGACTCGCGACTTTGCACCGAATGCCAGTCGTTATCTCGACCGTATAGATAAAGAGTCGGCGCGGATGAATGAGTTGATTGAGCAAATCATTCATATTCAATCTCTACAAATGCAGCAATATACCATCGACAATATAGAAAACGAAGTGGTTGATATTTCTGACATCATCAGTGAAATTGGACAAGACGTTTGCTTTGAGTTTCAGCATAAAAACGTGCGTTGGCAATGGCAGCCGAGTCATGCATTGGTGGCAGACGCTTCATCTACCACTGATTCAACAACCCCTTGGACAGTGCTTGGCAATCAAGAACAGCTGCATAGTGCGCTTGAGAATGTCATTCGTAATGCTTTTATGCATACGGCCTCTGATTCAACAGTCATTGCTGACATTAAAAAAGTGGAGATGGAGGACAATCAGCCTGCACTTCAAATCAGCATCACAGACGAGGGTGGTGGCATCGCGGATAAGGACTTGGCGCGTATTTTTCAGCCCTTTGTACGGCTTGACTCGGCTCGCCATCGTGAAACGGGGGGTTATGGTTTGGGGCTGGCAATCGTTCATGCCGTGGTAATGGCACACAAGGGTCAGATTCATGTCTATAATCGCCAAGATGATATCCAAGGGCTGGTGATGCAAATAACATTGCCTGTTAACTCTGAAGGGGACTAAGAGCAGCATAAAGTGGCGAACACGCGCTTAAAACATCTCTAAAGTGTGTGTGTAAGCGTGTGTTTTATTAAGTTTCAAAGCGGATTATTTCAAAAAAGTGGGAGCATTCAATATAAGCAAGGAGCAAAAAACATCTATATATTCATTTTTTGTTATATAATTGGATGAACGGTAATAAATGCCCGATGAGCGGCATTGTCTCTCTCTATATATTCGGTAATACTAATATACAGAGAGCGATTAGGGCTTTTCAAGATAAAAAGTGTTAGTTGTTGGTTAACAAGATAAATGATGAACAAAAAACATTTAATCATTGTCAGCCGATAACATGTTTTATTTTGTGATATCGACTCTCTGCAAGATGGCTATTATCTCTGATTTTTAAATCTGACCAGTCTGTAAGGGAGTGCACACTATGAACCGCATCTATAAAGTAATATGGAATGAAGCCTTGAGCTGTTTTACCGCAGTTGGTGAATATGCAAAGGGGCGCGGCAAATCTTCCAAATCTAGCGTGAGCGCAAACGCGACCATCAATACGACTTCTAATCTTTCTTCTACCCAATTTTTCCGACTATCCACGATCGCCATAGGGATGCTGGCGGCTGGATTTACAATGTCACCGCAAGCTTTTGCACAAGTGAATGTCGGCGGTGGTACGGGATCTGGTACGGCAATTTCTTCTTGTAATACAAACAGTACTGAAGCGAATGCTGAAGGCAGCTATTCGGTTGCCATTGGCTGTGAAGCGGACGCTGGGCAAAACTTTAATCTGGTCGATAGAGGCAATCCGTCGTTTACTTGGACGGGTGGTTCACAAAACAACTCTGGTAGTACCGCCATTGGCACTGGGACAGAAGCCGGTGACGTCGCTACTGCTCTAGGCACTCAAGCAAAAGCCATTGGTCGGTCATCTGTGGCAATTGGGGCGGCAGCGTATTCTAATGGAAATACCTCGTTAGCGCTTGGACGTCAATCGGCAGCGACTGCTGACTTTGCTCAGGCTATCGGTAATGTCTCCTCAGCAACGGGTCAAGGCTCTCTTGCTGTTGGTCATTCAGCACTTGCCTCAGGCAAACGTGGCATTGCGATTGGTTCAACTGATTTTGAAAATGCAGGTACAGTGGCTGATCAAGCAAATGTAGGTTATAGAGCGAATGGACAAACTCAAGCAGTTGGCAATGATACGATTGCCTTTGGTAGTAATGCAAAAGCGACTGCTGATAACAGTCTTGCTTTTGGTGTCGGCTCTCGATCTAACGCAGTAAATGGCATCGCATTAGGTTCAAACTCTATTGCAAATCGTGCTGGTGGTGCCAGTGGTTTTGTGCCAGTAGGAGCAGATAGCTCAGTCATCCAAGCAACGGATAGCGTTACGCTTGGCGCGGTCTCTGTAGGAACAGGAGCAGCGGGTGGCAACCGTCAGATTGTAAACGTCGCAGCAGGTAGCAGTGACAGTGATGCTGTCAATGTGGCTCAACTAAAAGGGCTGTCGAATACTGTCGCTAATAATAAAACTAAGTATTATAGCGTGGACTCAACCGCTGTCGGTAATGCTAATAACGACGGAGCGACAGGTTATAACGCCATGGCGCTGGGCGGAAATGCAAAAGCCACAGGCAGCCAAACCATTGCGATTGGCAGCTCAGAATTTGGGCAACAGACGATGGCAAGTGGTGAGCAGTCGATTGCTATCGGTGCTAATGTCGTGTCTAGAGGGGCATCCTCGATCGCGATAGGCGGTGATGATCTAGATTTTGCATCGAGAACCAATATCGATGGTAGTCCATTGTCACCACTAAATAGTGGCACAGTTAACGATGTTTTCAAATCCTATGTAGGTAAAGATTTGGTAGAAAACAATCAGTACGATGTCAATACCGAAGCTGGAGGTGCTGCGTCGATAGCCATTGGTGCAAAATCGCTGTCTAAAGGTGATCTGTCTACAGCCATTGGTGTTCATTCCACTACATCGGGAACGGCTTCTTCAGCGTTCGGTGTTGGTGCGTCAGCGAGCAAAGACGGTTCAGTCTCTTTAGGTGCAGGCTCAACAACAGCAACAAGTGCAAGCTCTGAAAAGACAATGACAGTTGGTGGCGTGGTATATGATATCGCCGGTAATGTCATTGATGATAAGGGTATGCTACGAGAGGGTGCGCAAGTATCCGTGGGCGTAGTAGGATCTGAGCGTCAGATCAAAAACGTCGCTGGTGGAGCTGTCACTGCGGCTAGTACAGATGCAGTGAATGGTAGTCAATTGTATGCGACCAATGAAGCGGTCGGAAATAATACCACAACTATTAACAAAGGCTTTGCGCTAAAAGCCGCTGATGGTAATACAGTACAAAAACCATTGGGACAAGCCGTTGAGGTGGTTGGCTCCAACAGTAACATCGACACCCGAGTAAAAAATGGCAAAATCGAAGTTGAGCTCAATGACAACTTAAACCTAGGTACAACAGGCAGCGTTAGCACAGGTAACTTATTAAACGGCACGACTGTTAACGGTCTAGGTATTGTCACTGGCGGCGTGCTTACTGGCGTCACTACCGTTAGTGGTACAGGTGTCACGGTAACGGGTGGAAGCATATTTAACCCTACCAATGCCACGTTAACCAGCAATGGTCTGACCATTTTAAATGGTCCAAGCATCACTAAAAGCGGGGTCAATGCGGGTAATAAGAAGGTCGTCAATGTTTCTAATGGTACGGTCAGTCTAAATAGCAAAGACGCCATCAATGGTGGTCAGCTGTTCCAGACCAACCAACAAGTCACGACCAATACTAGCAACATCTCAACCAATACTACTAATATTGGCACCAACACTGACAATATTGCTAAAGGCATCAAGTTTAATGTGAATGATGCAAGTAGCGGCGGCACTCTTAAAAAAACCTTCGCCTTGGGTGAAGAAATTAAGTTTGATACAGACAGCAATTTAACCACCACTGGCTTATCAACGGGTGATGGAATCAAACTTGGCTTAGCCAACAACTTAACAGGTCTGGATAGCGCAAGCTTTAATAGCGGCGTTAGTATCTCATCTACTGGTATCAACGCAGGTGATAAAGTCATCTCAGGAGTGGCTAGCGGTGGCACAACGGAAACCAATGCGGCGAATATTGGTGATTTGAATAGTGCCATTACTGGTGTATCCACCTCAGGCTTTGCGCTAAAAGCCGCTGATGGTAATACAGTACAGAAACCATTGGGACAAGCCGTTGAGGTAGTTGGCTCTAACAGCAACATCGACACCCGAGTAAAAAATGGCAAAATCGAAGTTGAGCTCAATGACAACTTAAACCTAGGTACAACAGGCAGCGTTAGCACTGGCAACTTATTAAACGGCACGACTGTTAATGGTCTAGGTATTGTCACTGGCGGCGTGCTTACTGGCGTCACTACAGTCAGTGGTGCAGGTGTTACAGTAACGGGTGGAAACATATTTAACCCTACCAATGCCACGTTAACCAGCAATGGTCTGACCATTTTAAATGGTCCAAGCATCACCAAAAGCGGGGTCAATGCGGGTAATAAGAAGGTCGTCAATGTTTCTAATGGTACGGTCAGTCTAAATAGCAAAGACGCCATCAATGGTGGTCAGCTGTTCCAGACCAACCAACAAGTCACGACCAATACTAGCAACATCTCAACCAATACCACCAATATTGGCACCAACACTGACAATATTGCTAAAGGCATCAAGTTTAATGTGAATGATGCAAGCAGCGGCGGCACTCTTAAAAAAACCTTCGCCTTGGGTGAAGAAATTAAGTTTGATACAGACAGCAATTTAACCACCACTGGCTTATCAACGGGCGATGGAATTGCTCTCGGTCTGTCTCCAACTTTAACGGGCCTCACTAGTGCAGATTTTGGTGGTGTTAGTATCTCATCTACTGGTATCAACGCAGGTGATAAAGTCATCTCAGGAGTGGCTAGCGGTGGCACAACAGAAACCAATGCGGCGAATATTGGTGATGTACAGATGGCAGCCGCAGGAGCGAGAACCAAAGTAGTTAAAGGTACGAATGTTGCCAGTGTTGACTTTTCAACCGATAGCGATACTGGACAGGATGTCTATACTGTCAATGCCAATGGCACCAGTGTTTCTACTGCAGATGCTAATGCACTAACAGTTAGCACTAGTGTCAAAGATACTGATACCAATATCACCGACTATCAAGTTGATCTAAGCGAAGGTAGTAAGGCAAGCTTGGTAAAAGCCGATAGTGCGATGCAAACGGTAGTGACACAAATCAATGGTGCTGATGTCAAGACTTTGGATAAAGACAATAATACAGCCAACTTTATTACTGGTGACAATATTGTCTTGACCGCTGACAATGGCGGTATCAAAGTTGCTACTGCTGCCGACTTAGTCTCAACCAGCTTGACCACAGGAACTACAGTCGTCAACGCTGATGGTGTCACATTTATGGGTGGGACTAATCAAACGGTCAGACTCAGTAATAGTGGGCTGGACAATGGTGGCAATCAAATTACCAATGTCGCTAACGGTACAATAGCCAGCGATGCTGTAAACTTTGGTCAACTACAAGCCACGACCACGACCATCGATAAAGGTTTTGATTTCGATGGTGACACGGGTACTACCGTTAATCGTCAGCTTGGTGACAAGCTGACAGTCAAAGGTGGCGCGACCGTGGCAAGTGACTTGTCAAATGGCAACAACATTGGCGTCGTTGCTGACGGTACCAGCACATTGACCGTGAAACTTGCGAAAGATTTAACTGGTCTTAACAGCGCAAACTTTGGTAGCGGTGTCAGCATCTCAGCCAATGGTCTAAACAACGGTGGCAATAAAATTACTAACGTTGCAGAAGCGACCACAGGTAAGGATGCAGTAAACTTCGACCAATTGTCAGCAACCAATAGTCTCGTGGCCAAAGGCATCAAAATCGGTGATGGCAATAGTGCCAACGACCAGCAGTTTGCTTTAGGTGATACCATCAACGTCACTGGTGATAGCAACATTACGACGATGGCCTCAGCAACGGGTGTTCAGATGAAACTGAATAACCAGTTGAATTTAGGCAATGAGGGTAGCATGCAGATTGGTAATAGCATTATGAATAGTAATGGCTTTACCTTTACCGATAATGGTCCCGGTAGAACGGTTAGACTGAGCAGTAGCGGTCTTGACAATGGTTTTAACAGAATCACCAATGTAGCTGCTGGTATTGCAGATACAGATGCGGCGACTGTCGGACAGTTGAACGCCACGACGTTTGCCCTTGATCAAGGTTGGGGACTAACGGCTCAGGGTGATGTTGCCACTATGATCAAACAAGGCAGCGCCATCGATTTGAACAGTACAGATGGTAATATTAAAGTGTCTAGATCAGCGGACAATAATGTTAGCCCTGACCTACGTGCTGCTGCACCATTGGCAGGCGTCAATGACATTAGCTTCGATTTAAATCCAGACCTGAATTTAGATAGCGTAACGACGGGTGATACCATTATGAATAATAATGGGCTGACTATTACAGGTGGACCTAGTGTCACCAAAGCGGGTATCAATGCTGCTGACACTAAGATTACAAACGTTGTGAATGGCGATGTCTCTGAAGGTAGCAAAGATGCTATCAATGGTGGTCAGCTCTATGCACAAGGTAGTGGCATTAGTAGTATCATTGGCGGTGAGACAGTCTACAATCCTGTAGATGGTACCTTTACCAATAGTAATATTGGTGGTACTGGTCAAAGTAGTATCGACGGTGCGATTGCTTCTATTAAGCAAGGAGAAGTCGTTATCAATGAAAACATCCAAACCAACACTACCAATATCCAAACTAATACCACGAATATTGCCACAAATAAGACAAACATCGACACCAATACGACTAATATCAAAGTGAACAAGGATAAAATAGATGCGGGTCTCAATTTTGGTGCTGATAGTGGTGCTACCATCAACAAACCAGTAGGCGATGGCAGTGTCCTCACCTTCACAGGTGGTAATAACATCACCACAACAGCAGCAGGCAGTAGTATTAAGTTTGATCTAAACGGTGATATTAATATCGATAGCGTCAAAACTGGCAATACGACAATCAACAATAATGGCGTCAGTATTGTCGGTGGTCCTAGTATGACTGCAAGCGGTATCAACGCCGCTGGCAACAAGATCACTGATGTGGCTGATGGCATGGCACCCAGAGACGCTGTGAATATGGGTCAATTAGATGCTGTTAGTCAAAGACTTGGCAACAACATGAATGAGCTAGGTTATAAAATTGGTGAAGTCGAAGACGATGCAAATGCTGGTATTTCAGCCGCCATGGCAATGTCTTCACTACCGCAAGCTTACATCGCTGGTAAATCCTTAATCGGTGGCGGTATAGGAACGTACAATGGGGAAAGTGCAGTTGCTATTGGCTTCTCGAAGTTATCCAATGATGGTCGTTGGGTCATGAAGGTAAACGGCACCGCTGATACCCAAGGTAATGCTGGCGGCTCGATTGGTGCAGGCTTCCATTTTGATTAAAGCAATCAAGCCTACTATCAAGTAAAGTGATTTGTTAGTTATAAAAATTAGTCATAAAAAAGCAAGGCATCAGATGCCTTGCTTTTTTGCGACATGAGCATGAAGACGTTTTCAGCGTGATGATTTGGCGGTCACTATTTAGTAATCACTATTTGGTAGTCACTATATGATTTTTAACAATGATTTGTTTTTCTTTAGCTCAATAGCCAAGCGATAAAAAGCCCTCATTCTATGAGGGCTTACTTATTTTTATAAAAGCAATTTTATACTCTGAACATGGCTGCATTTGGGGTCAATCCGACATAAGCCATGCCAGCTTGCTCCATCCAATGTGGCTGCACGATACCATGTTGTAAAATAGCATGAATGTCTCGATGCGCTCTTTCTATTCTATGTTTTTTATATAGCGAGACCGTACCAGCGACCGCATAAATCTCCGATACCATGGCTCTGGCTTCTCTCGCTGCCTCACAGGCTGCTGCCCACACATCAGCCAGCTGTATATCGGTAAAGGCATTCTGTTGCTGTGCTTCGTTCCATAATACCTCGACACTATTGTGTAATTGTGCGCGCCTAGATGCTAATAGCGTTTTGCTCCTAGCGATAGTCGCTTGTACTGCTGCACGATCACGCAAATCTGGGCTTTTGCCGGGCATTACTTTCTCAAGGCAAATTTGGATTAACTCATCTGTCGCTGCTTTTAAGACACCCAGTGCCATCGCTGCACAGCCAGCGGCATTAATACAGCCGATTGGTAGGCGGCTATACGCATTATCGATGGCGACAGGGCTATCAAAATCGACCGCATAACGTTCCTGCACAAATGCGTCTTTGATGACGATGTCATGACTGCCTGTACCATTTAGGCCGCCCACCTGCCAAGTATCAATCACTTCCACATCTTTTTTTGGAATAAAGAACAGCTTTAAATTTGCACCCGGTCCAAGGGTCGTAGGCGAGCCTTCGGATATTACCAAGCAGCGCAGCACAAACCAGTCTGCCAATTCACAACCTGATACTAATGTCCATTGACCTGAGACCGTATATCCTTCAGCGGTTTGTTTAGCAATCCCTTCAGGGCGTGCTGAGTTGGCATAGACATGAGAGGGGTCACTATATATCTCCTTCATGCTAGGCTCGTCTAAAAATCGTCCAAATGTGCAGGCCAAATGGTTGTTCCAAACGATCCAAGCAACTGAAGCTTCAGCACTGGCCAGCGTCTCATAAACCTTTAACGTTTCCACAGGATTGCCTTGCCATCCTCCCAACGATTTTGGCAGTCCCATCCTAAATAGCGACAACTCTGACAGTTTTTTGACCACTGTCGGTGCAATTTTTCTACAGGTTTCTGTTTCTTCTCTGGCCGATAGGGCTAAATCATAAATATTTTGAGCGGCATGGGATGGTAGAGCGTCTTTGTTATTTGGTAAAGGTGTATAACTCATAATATCCAACCTTATTTTAATGAATAAAACAGTATGTTTATCTAAAATTAATTCTAAATTTGAGATATAACAACGGCTATACTAAGAATAGCCAACAGTTGACTGCTATACAACCAATAATTTGAATATATGAAATATTATATTGAGATGAAAAGTAGAGGTGATGATTCGATGAAATATTGAATACTATATTTGGCTTAAGAGTATCAATGCTTTGCATGTTTTCAGGCAGTCATTCGCTTTGATTGCTTTGTCTGAGCCCTGAGCCCAGCAATTATAAGGGCGTTTTGTTATTAAATTCTCTAATCATTTAATTTTCTAGTCATTTAATAGTAAAACACCCTTACTGAAAGCACCCTTTTGATTATTTATTGAGACTTGGGCGCATCAGGCTGCATACTAGGATCAGCGTCGGCAAATGCTTTGAGCGTACGGCAATGCGTGTCAATTTCGACGATATTGGGATAAGCACTTAAATCCACGTTAAAACGTCGCGCCGAAGAGACCTGAGGAATCAAATAGCAATCTGCAAAAGTAGGGCTGTCACCGTAGCAAAATTTTCCACGGCTTTTGTCTTTTGCTAGTATTTTCTCTAACGCCGCAAAGCCCTCACTCATCCAACGGTTGCACCACGCCATGACTTTTTCTTCGTCTACCGCCAGCTCATTGCGTAGATATTGTAAGATACGGCGGTTATTAATGGGATGAATATCACAACCAATCATAGCGCTAATGGCTCGTACTTGCATACGTCCAGCCGCGTCTTTAGGCAATAGCGGATTTTTAGGATGAACCTCTTCTAACCATTCTAAAATGGCTGGGCTTTGATATAGTAATAAATCATCGGTCTGTAAAACAGGCACCAATCCTTGTGGGTTGAGTGATTTAAACGTATCTGCTAACTGCTCATCTTTTGCTAAATTAACCGAAATATAGTCATAATCTAAGCCTTTGAGATTCATCGCGATACGAGTACGATACGAGGTGCTGCTGCGAAAGTAGCCATAAAGTGTCATCATTGTGAATTCCTTTTATTATGGTAGGTTGTGAATGAGATAAGCGGTTATAATTAGTGATACCAAAGGTATCTTATACAATTAAAAAACTCTTATGACGTTACCTCTTCATTTCAGTTTTTCATGAATATATTAGATTAATATGCCAAGTAAATTACTCATTGAGCAAAACATGCCAGCAGCTGAAAACCCTTTAGAAAATCCCGTGACAACCAATAAAAGTCAAAGTGGCGTCCAGTCACTGGAGATTGGATTGTCGGTATTAGACGTTCTTATTGATCATAACGAGCCTATGATGCTAAAAGACATTGCGCAAGTGATGCAAATGCATCCAGCAAAGTGTCACCGCTATTTGGTCAGTCTCATTCGTAAAAACTATGCGCGTAAGCTTGATGATGGTCGCTACGGGCTAGGTGATAGGGTTAATACATTGGCAGCATTGGGGCACTCTGGATTTAGTCAAAACAATATTTTAGAGCGGCTGACGCACATCGCTAATGAAATCAAAGACACCCTGAATTGCGGTGTGCAGATTGCCAAATGGTTTAGCGAAGGTCCTATTATTATTCAGTCCGTTGAACCAGATAGCCCGATTAGTATTATCACTCGTATCGGTTCACGTATGCCGCTGACGACATCGGCGACGGGGCAATTATTTGCCAGTTATCAGCCAGATGCCGTCGTTCAGCCATTGGTCACAGCTGAATGGCAGACAGACAATGAAGCAATAATCAAAGAAAAATGGCAGAATTTCAGTCACTTGCAAGCCAAGATTCGTACCCAAGGCTATGCGACAGTGACGGGTGATATGCTCATGGGTATTAATGCCATTACGATTCCTGTCATATTGCCGCAGCTTGCTAATAGCGCTGTTAATCTATCTGCTGTTAGTGGCAAAACTGCTAGCAAAGGACTACTACTAGAATACGCTATCACTATCATCGGAACGACAGAGCAATTGCCCATGAGTGAGCAACACAACGTGGTTGAGCAAATACTAGCAATCGCGCAGCGTTATCAAATTGCGTAGCTGGTTTTTTTACTATATAAGTTTTAATCATATAAACTGACCGACTATCGCGTAAAGGAATTTTTGTCCGAATATCGTTTAATGATATTCATCCTTTAGACCATACAGGCGCTACTGGCAGCTTTTGCTTTTTCGTACACGTTGTCAGCGTCTAGACCAGTGGCATTCACTTCATCTAGATAGTGCTGCGAGCCTTCCATTAATGGCCCCTTCCAGTCTGGGTCATTGAGTGGGTCAGGGATATCGATCATGATATCGCCTTTTTCTTTAGCGGCAGCCATTGCTTTGGCGTTACTGACGTCAAATACTTTGGAGACACGTGCTGCCATCTCCGCCCCTGAATTGTCATCAATCACTTTTTTGAGATCATCAGGTAAGTTGTTATATTTCTCTTTATTCATACTGATAACAAAAGTAGAATTATAAAAAGGAATGTTGGTGTGCGTATTGATTAACTCATCAAGACGAAATGCTTGAATGGGCTGCCAAGTAAAGCTAAGTCCGTCAATGACACCGCGTTGAAGGGAAGTATAAGTATCACTGGCAGGCATACCAACGGGCGCCGCGCCAGTCGCTTCGATAATGTGGCTGGCAACGGCAGAAGGTTGGCGAATACGCAAACCTTTCATATCAGCTGGCGTGCGAATAGGCTTATCTACGGTATGCAGCGCACCTTGTCCAGTGCCTATCAGCGCTAGCAGGTGAGTATCTTCGTACTCATTTTTAATGACACCATCATCATACAGTTTATGAAGTATGCAGCTCTGCTGCTGTGCAGTATTGGTGATACCTGGCAGCTCTACAATTTGAGTTAAAGGAAATCGCCCTGCTGTATATCCTTGCGCTTGCATACCAATATCAACAATACCTTTCGCGGTAGCATCATAGGTAGCGCCCGGTTTGCTAAGAGTAGCCGAAGGGTAGATCTCAATCTTTAAGCGGCCTTTTGATTCTTCTTCGATTTTCTTTGCCCATGGCTGCAATGCTTCAGTGTTTATGTTGTCATTGGCAGTCATAAAGTGTGAGAATCTTAGAGTAGTCACATCGCCTGTATCTACATCAGCGCTGACCGCTTGATCGTTATTGGAGCAGCCAGTCATCGCAATCGAGGCAGCTAAGAGTATTCCTAAAGGGGTTTTTATTTTCATCATTGAATCCTTTCATGATGGTTAGATATTGTTCGCTACCTAGGGCGTGTCATCAATTAGTATATTGATACATTCAATGGTCTTAAAATGATGGCACGCCCTAATTAATCATATAAAAAGAGATAGCAAACACAATAACAGGTCAATCACTCACCGACAGGCGCGACTTCTCTTGCTTCAGCCAGTTCCTCTGCATGTAAAAACTGGGTATGAGCTGGTGCGCGTTTGGTACGTGACCATTCTTCTAACATCTCATACTTCATGGATTCAGTAATCATCGAGACTTTTTCTTCTGAGGTAATATCATCGTAGGTAAGTTCCATGCGATGGCCATTAGGATCAAAGAAATAAATAGAATGGAAAATACCGTGATTGGTCACACCGACCACATCAATACCATTTTCTTCTAAATGCTTTTTTGCTGCCATTAAGGCATCACGGTCTTTCACCTTCATGGCTAAGTGTTGCACCCAATTTGGGGTATTCGGATCAAAACCCATTTCAGGCTGATTGGGCACTTCAAAAAACGCCAATACGTTGCCATTACCTGCGTCTAAAAAAACATGCATATAAGGATCAAAGGCTTTGGTCGAAGGCACGTGGTCTTCAGCGAATGCAAGGATGAAGTCCATGTTTAGGTATTTTTGATACCATTCAACGGTTTCTTTAGCGTCTTTGCAGCGATAGGCCACATGATGGATTTTTTCAATTTTAAAGCTCATATCAAACTCCTTTTGATAGGGAATGCAGTGAGTAATAGGCTGCCAGTACCGATTGACTATAGGTCGATGGTTGCTTGGCAGCTCAAAACCACTGTGCTCACATTTTTTCTAGACTATTTGTCAAAATCAAAGTTAAGCGCGGGCAGTACTTTGCCGCGTACTTCACCAAACCCGACACGGATACCATCTTTTTCGCTATAGCCTTTCATGATTACTGTGTCGCCATCTTCAATAAAACTGCGGGTCTCGCCGCCTTTTAAAGTGACGGGTTTGGTCGCATTCCAAGCAATCTCTAGCATTGAGCCATAAGAATCGGGCGTTGGTCCTGAAATCGTACCTGAGCCCATCATATCGCCAACTTCCACTTTACAGCCAGTGATGGTGTGGTGGGTTAGCTGCTGCGCCATTGACCAATACATATGCTTGAAGTTGGTCTCACAAACCACAGTGGCGCTATCTGAGTTTTCAGGCAATAACTCAACTGATAGATGGATGTCATAGCTATTATTATTGCTGTCTTTTTCGTTTAGATATGCCAATGGTTTTGGCTCTTGAGTTGGGCATGCTGTTTTAAAAGGTGCCAATGCATCCATAGTCACAATCCAAGGCGAGACTTCAGAAGCAAAAGTTTTAGCATTAAATGGCCCTAAAGGCACGTATTCCCATTTTTGAATGTCACGGGCTGACCAGTCGTTGAGCAAAACCATGCCAAAAATATGCTCAGAGGCATTGTCTACTGCAATTGGTTGACCAATGCTATTACCTTTACCAACTACAAAAGCAGTCTCAAGCTCAAAATCTAAACGCTTGCAGGCTGAGAAAATAGGGCGGTCGTCAGCGTTTGGTTTTAATTGACCAGAGGGGCGTATCACATCAGTGCCACTGACGATGACGGTGCTGGCGCGTCCGTTATAGCCGACTGGCATTTCAGTCCAGTTAGGGAGCAGGGCGTTGTTTGGATCACGAAACATAGTACCGACGTTGGTGGCGTGCTCTTTAGACGAATAGAAGTCAGTAAAACCTGGAACGTGAACAGGCAGATGCATGGTGACGTCTGCTTGCTTCAACAATACCTTTTTCTGCAAGTCTTGATTATCACGCAAGGCGTCGCTGACACTAGATAGGAGGGTTTGGATGGTTGTGCGTGCTTGAGTCCAATTATCTCGACCTGAGTCAATAAAAGCGTTTAGCGTTGCTTGATCAAAATATGGACCGCCCTCTAAGCTCAGTAAACCTTCTGCTTCGAGCACAGCCAAATCCAACACGTACTCACCGATAGCCACACCAGCGCGGCGCTTGTTATTACCATCAGCGCCTTTGGCATCACTAAAAATACCATAAGGCAGGTTATGAATGGAGAAGTCAGAATCAGCGGCGATATCGATAAAGGATGTGAGGCTGTTGTCAATCTTTGACATAGGGTGCTCCTTGCTAAAGCATATAATGAATTACGTTATAATTAACTACTTACGCATAATGTAATTTATCAAAGTGGAGATTGCAAGGGTTTTTGTGCAGTGTTTTCTTAAAAGAGATGTGATACTAGGGACGTTGATGTTATTTGGTAAACTAAATAGGAAAAACGTAGGACATAAAAAAAGGCTGAGCACTCGCTCAACCTTTTTGTGAATCGCTATTACTGACTACCGCACCATTTTAATGCGTGCTCACTCAGTCTTTTAAGACGTCTGCCATGGCATTGGCCACATAGTCGATGTTACTGGTGTTCAGTCCAGCCACACACATACGTGAGTTGGAAACCATGTAAATGCCAAACTCGCTTTGTAAGCGTTCGACTTGCTCAGGCGTCAGACCAGTAAAGCTAAACATACCGTTTTGACGGGTAATATAGTCAAAGTTGCGGTTCGGGATTTTGGCTTCTAATACTGATTTTAGCTGTAAACGCATGGCTTTGATACGGTCGCGCATTGCATAAACTTCGCCAACCCATTGCTTATGTAGTGCTTCGTCGTTCATAACGATATCGACCACACGACCACCATGTGATGGCGGGCTTGAGTAAATACGGCGTACGGTAGCATTTAACTGACCGAAGACGCGCTCTGTCTCGTCAACCGTTGGACAAACAACTGATAGACCGCCGACACGCTCACCATATAGTGATAAGTTTTTAGAGAATGAGTTGCTGACAAACAATGGCAAGCCCATATCGACAGCTTTACGAATCGCATAAGCATCGCTGTCCATGTCTTCGCCAAAGCCTTGGTAGGCAATATCCATAAATGGAATCAGTTCGCGCGCTTGAACGACGTTTAGCACGGTATCCCATTGCTCACGGGTCAAATCTAGACCTGTTGGATTGTGGCAACAAGGATGCAGCAAGATCACATCATTTTTATTCAACGTCTCAAAAAACGCAATCATTTCATCGAACTTGATGCTGCTGTTGGCTTTGTCGTAGTACGGGTATTTACCCACTTCGACATCAGAGCCTTCAAAAATAGCAATGTGGTTGCCCCATGTTGGATCACTCACATAGCATTTAGATTGTGGGAACCATTCATGGATGAACTCAGCGCCGACTTTTAACGCGCCAGAACCGCCAATCGTAGCGATAGTGGCGACCAAACCATCTTTTAAAATCTGTGCGTCTTTACCGAACAGTAATTCCTGACAGCCTTTACGATGTCCTGGTAAGCCTGCCATCGGTAGATATGGACGCGGCGCAATAGGATCGGCAATGCGTTCTTCGGCTGTTTTTACACAGTCAAGTACGGGCAATACACCATTTTCATCATAATAAATACCAATGCCTAAATTGACCTTTTTAGGATTGTTATCTGCTGTATATTTTTCCATCAGCCCTAAAATTGGATCACCAGCATAATAGTCGATACGTTCAAACATGTTGTTTCCTTATGAAATATAAATCAAGCCGCCAAAAATCATAGAGCAAATTGACGGTTAACTCAATATGAGATTCAATTATCTTGCATAATTAATAAAATAGTTGATTGCGACTATTGTGTTTCAAGCATTTTTAAGCACCGATGATGTCTGTATCAGCGATACTTAAGTATGCTGTAAGTCATTAAAATGACTGGAAAAATAGCTCTGCAAGAAGTCTTTGAAAGCAATAGTAGCAGGTGATAACGCACGAGAAGAACGCTGATAGATAAAAAACTGCCGCATTTTAACGGGTTGTGCCAGCGGCCTCATTTGTAAGCCATTGGCGCTAACCCAGTCAATGACTTCGGGCATATAGGGCAAACATAAGGTAATACCGAAGCCTTGACGGGTCATCTCAAGCGCGGTGGACATAAAATTGACTTTGTAACGTGCCTGTTGGATATGGCTGGCGATCTGGTCATCCAACTCGGCTGTTACTTGTTCAATGAAAGGACCTTGCAGCGTGATGAGCGGAATGTCTAATAAATCCTGCCACGTTATTTCATGTTTTTGTGCCAGCGCATGGTTGTCAGGCATCACCACACAAAATGGCAGCTGATATAACAAATCAGCATTGATATCGTCCTCAGCCTCCATAAATCCAAGCTCAGTACCGACACCCAAATCTACTTCAATGTCCTGAATATGTCTGAGTAAGTTTTCTGCCGAACAATCTAATAGCGACACGCCAATCTCGGGATGTTGTTTGGAAAACTGGGCGATGACCGCTGGCATAGAGGAAGCTGCAAACTGCGAGACAGCAAGCCGTACTTGACCCTGCGCCAAGCTCGTCAAACTGCTCGCCTCATTTTCAAACAGCTGCATCTCATTCAAGATACGCCGTGCTTGCGGCAATAAATGCCGTCCTACTACCGACAGAGACAGCTGGCGGGTAGTACGGTCGAACAGCACAATACCGAGGCTGGACTCTAGCTCCTTAATCAAGCCGCTAACGGCAGATTGTGTCAAATGCATCTGATCGCTGGCACGGGTAAAACTGCCATTGTCAGCGACTTGGATAAAAGCGGTTAATTGGCGAATGCTGATATTCATAAGTAAACCTGATAAATAAATCATAAAAAACAATTAGTCTTATAAATAAACCTAATCTAATATAAATACATCGTCAATAAGAATTATTGATTGAAGACATTTTTTATCGCATTTTTACCACCAATTGAAATTAAGGATGATTACAATGGCAGATTTATTTGACAACCCAATGAGCCTGAATGGGTTTGATTTTGTTGAATTCGCCTCACCTCAACCGGATGCGGTCGACGCATTGTTCAAACAGCTTGGCTTTGCTCATGTCGCCAACCATCGCTCAAAAGATGTGGCGCTATACCGTCAAGGTGACATCAATCTTATTCTAAATCGTGAACCAAAAAGCGAAGCCAGCTATTTCGTTGAAGAGCATGGTGCTGGCGCTTGTAGCATGGGTTTTCGTGTGCAGAATTCCAAAAAAGCTTATGAGCGTGCCATCGAAATGGGCGCGCAGCCAGTAGACGTACCCACTGGTGTGATGGAGCTGCGCCTGCCTGCTATCAAGGGTATCGGTGGCTCACTGATTTATCTTATTGATCGTTATAAAGATGGTGAGTCTATTTATGACGTCGATTTCGAGTTTTTTGCTGATGTAGACCGTCGTCCTGTCGGGCATGGTTTCAAAGTCATCGACCATTTAACCCATAACGTTTACCGTGGTCGTATGGCTTATTGGGCAAACTTTTATGAGCGCATCTTTAACTTCCGCGAAATCCGCTTTTTTGACATCAAAGGTGAATATACGGGTTTGACCAGTAAAGCCATGACAGCACCTGATGGCAAAATCCGTATTCCATTGAACGAAGAGTCAAAGCAGGGCGGCGGTCAAATTGAAGAATACTTAATGCATTTCAACGGTGAAGGTATTCAGCATATTGCTTTAGCCAGCGATGATTTGTTTGCCAGCATCGATAAATTAAAAGCAGCGGGTATCCCGCTTATGACCGCTCCAACCGCGACTTACTATGAAATGCTGAGTGAGCGTCTACCAAATCATGGCGAAAATGTCTCTGAGCTACAGATGCGCGGTATCTTGTTAGATGGCACCACTGAAGGCGGCACACCGCGTCTGCTACTACAAATTTTCTCTGAAACTATCTTAGGTAGCCCTGTCTTCTTCGAGTTTATCCAGCGTAAAGGTGATTACGAAGATGGCTTTGGTGAAGGTAACTTCAAAGCCCTATTTGAATCCATCGAGCGCGATCAAGTCCGTCGTGGCACGGTTGGTCAGCCAGAAACTGAAACACCGTAAGCGCCTCTACATTTAGGGAAAAATCCATAAAATAAACGGGCAGGGCAAAAGGAGTTTGTCTTGTCCCTAATAACCACTGCGCTCTGTAATACCATGTGTTCAATGCGATGACTGAGCTATGGTTCAGTCATGATTGAAAACGACTAGCAAAAATTCAGAGTGCCAATGGCAATAAAAGGAATGCAGGCATGGAACGCCTACCACATACGAATTCTGTTAATAAAGCTATCGGTGCCAACAGCGTTGCTTGCAAAACGCTAGGCACTGATGCTGCCAGTCACGATAATTCTGCTGATAAAAAGCAGGATTCTATGCCTAAAAAACAACCTTACGTGTCACATCAGCCAGATAGCCATGGTCATATTCACTATAGTGATGATGAAAATGGTATGTGGCAGGCATTGCTTGAGCGTCAAGCCGAGCAAATACCTAACCGTGCCTGCCCAGCCTATCTAGACGGTTTAAAAAAACTGAATTTGCCCGCTACGCGTATTCCGCAGCTGCAAGACATTGATGCAGTATTGCAAGCCACGACTGGTTGGCAAACTGCCGCTGTCCCTGCATTAATCAGTTTTGGTAAGTTTTTTAAATTGCTTGCCAATAAATCCTTTCCAGTGGCAACTTTTATCCGTCGATTTGATGATATGGACTATATCGAAGAGCCTGATATTTTTCATGAAATCGTTGGACATTGTCCGCTTTTGACCCATCCTGCCTTTGCGATGTTCAATGAAACTTATGGCAAGCTGGGTCTTAACGCCACTAAAGAAGAACGGTGGTTTTTGGCACGGCTCTATTGGTTTACCATCGAGTTTGGTTTGGTTGGAAAGACACAAGATAACCGTAGAATCTATGGCGGCGGCATCTTAAGCTCACCGTCTGAGACAGTTTATGCGCTCAATGCTGGTTCTGAGCAGCAAGCCGAACCTCAACATCAACCGCAAAATCAACCAGAGCACCGAGCGTTTGACTTGCTTGATGTGTTACGTACCCCTTATCGTATCGATCATATCCAGCCGATTTATTATGTCATTGATGATTTGGATACATTATTTGATATCGTCAATAGCGATATCATGGGAATGGTCAAACAAGCCATGTCACTAGGATTGTTCGAGCCTAGTTATGCAGTAAAAAACGCCTAATGCATGGTTAAGACAAACGGCATCATTTGAATGATGTAGCCGTAAATGACAGCGTCAACATGGACGTAACTGTATTAAACATAACAGTATTAAAAAAATGAATAGTTAACATAAAAGGACATTATAATGACGACATTATCACAAGCCAGCTGTGAGGCCTGCCGCATTGGCGCGCCAACGGTCAGCGACATCGAAGCACAAGAGCTATTACAGCAAATTCCAGATTGGTCATTGATCGAGGTTGATGGCATTAAGCAATTACAACGTCAATATAAATTCAAAAACTTCGTCAAGGCGATGGAGTTTGCCAACCAATTAGCAGACATCGCCGAAGCAGAAGGGCATCATCCTGGCATATTGGTAGAGTGGGGCAAGGTGACGGTAACGTGGTGGTCACACAGCATTAAAGGTCTGCATCGCAATGATTTTGTCATGGCAGCTAAGACCGATAGTCTGCTGGATCAATAATGAGGGTAGCAATCGCTATTGCAACTCATTAAACTTGTCCGACTCAAAGCCAACCCTAACGCCAGATTTGACTGGCAAGCTAAGGATGTGTGATGCCTCCAAAAATATTAACCCAAATTTCACCTCAACTGGCATTTATGATTTCTGCCATTGTCATCGCTATTATGGGCGTTACCATGATAGGTTTTGGCTGGGTACCGCATTTATCATTGATACTCGCTATTTGTGTCTTGCTGGGCATTGGCCTGTTTAAAGGCTTGACCTTTGACGATATGCAAGCGCAAATGGCATCGGGTGTCATGCGTGGTATCGGTGCGATCTATCTATTCTTCTTTATTGGATTGATGGTCGCCGCTTTAATGATGTCTGGTGCTATTCCAACGCTGATGTATTTTGGTTTTCAGTTGATATCGCCAGAGTATTATTACATTTCAGCCTTTGTATTGACCTCTATTATTGGTATTGCCTTGGGCAGTAGCTTGACCACCGCGGCGACATTGGGCGTGGCTTTTATTGGTATGAGTAATGCCTTTGATGCCAATGTGGCGATTGCGGCTGGTGCTGTGGTTTCAGGGGCGTTTTTCGGTGATAAAATGTCGCCGTTATCAGACACCTGTACCATTGCTTCATCGGTGGTGGGTATTGATTTGTTTGAGCATATTCGCAATATGATGTATACCACGGTACCAGCGTGGATACTCACGGTCATTATTTTTTGGTTTTTCTCTGGGCAGACCGCAGGCTCTGACTTGAGTCAAGTAACCGTATTGCAAGGTCAGTTGATTGAAAGTGGTTTGGTACATGGTTATGCGGTATTGCCATTTGTGGTACTGGTTGGGTTGGCGGTTTTTCGTGTCAATGCCATTTATACGATTATCTGTACCATTGTGGCAGCATTGATTATTACTTACTTGCACAGCTCGCCGAGCTTTGGACAATTAGGCGGCTATTTATTTGCAGGCTATGCACCAGCTGAATCGTTAGAGCTGGGTGAAGTCGGTGGTATGCTATCGCGTGGCGGTGTGCAGAGTATGTTCTTCACTCAAGCGATTGTGATATTGGCACTCAGTCTTGGTGGCTTGCTCACAGCATTGGGTATCTTGCCAGCACTGTTATCGGGGATTAAAGACACATTAACCACATCAGGACGCGCCATATTTGCCGCTGCCATGTCTGCTCTGAGTATTAACGTGCTTATTGGCGAGCAGTATTTGAGTATTTTATTATCTGGTACTGCCTTTCGTCCGACGTTTGAGCGTTTGAATTTACATCCTAAAAATCTGTCTCGTACCATTGAAGATGCAGGTACGGTCATCAATCCTCTAGTGCCGTGGAGTGTGTGCGGTGTGTTTATCAGCCAAGCATTAGGCGTGCCTGTGCTTGATTATCTGCCTTATGCGTTCTTCTGTTATTTATCGCTGTTACTAACGATATTGTTTGGTTTTACGGGAATTACCATCAGCCGACTCAAGAGTCAGTGACCCGAAAAACTTTTGTCTCTAAACTCTGCATTAAAACGCTAGGGCTTGTGTCTTCTAAGACAACACAACAAGCCTTAATTTTTATTTATACCCTTGCAATCATTTGAGACAAGCTGATAGGTGTTGAGTACGATATACCAGATTTGTAGCTCGCTAAGTTGAGTAGTAGGTGCTGTACGTGGGATTAAAAACGTTTGTTCAAGAGATTGAGCAGACGTTTTTTTGTGTCTTTCAATAATACTTGTACAGCCATTGCTTCGGCATAGATAGTCGTTACTGACGTTGGTATTCGACAGCTCTTCGGTGTTTAAAGAAATAAAAGCGACTAAAAATCCAATCAGCTTATCTCAACTCATGGAAGTGTTCTTCATTGAGTTGAGTAATGGTTTGTGCGAGTTCAAAAATGATTAAGGGGATAAAAGTGATAAAGAATTATGCTTGTATTTAAGGGTTGCGTGTCACAGATAAAAGAAAATCGGTCGTATAGATACTTACAAGCAACAGCGAACGGGAATAAAAAGAATGGCATTTTAAGTTAATGATAATTGTTTTTATTATCGTTTACGAGTAAAATCAGTTTTTATTGGCTGTCCAATATAAATACAACGATTTAAATTAATGATGAGTACCGATATGTTACGTGCAAACCAATTGACCATCAGTCGCCAAGGTAATACCTTACTAGACAATGTAAGCTGTGAGATTGATAGCAACCAATTGGTCGCTTTGGTTGGACATAATGGTTCAGGAAAATCGACTTTAATCAAAGCGTTGGCAGGCGAGATGATGAGTAGTGGCGGTAGTATCAGCTTGGATGAGCGCCGTATCAGTGATTACAGTAGCAAAGCGCTGGCGCGACAAATGGCATATTTGCCACAACAACTACCAGAAGCCGCTGGGTTTTCAGTACGTGAGTTGGTCATGCTAGGACGTTATCCGCACCAAAAATGGCTGCAAAAGCCCAACCAAATTGATAAAGATAAAGTAATAGAAGCCATGCGCATCACCCAAACAGAGGCGTTCGCTGACCGCATTACGGCCACGCTTTCAGGTGGCGAGCGTGCTCGCGTTTGGCTTGCTATGTGTCTGGCACAAGACACCAGATATTTATTACTTGATGAGCCATTAGCCGCGCTTGATATGCACTATCAGCTTGAAGTTATCCAGCTTATACGTCGTTTGGTGGATGAGCAGGGTTTGAGTGTGGTTATTATTTTGCATGATATTAATTTGGCCGCGCAGTATGCCGATCGAGTTATCGCCTTAAAAAACGGCCGTATTTGCCATAATGGTGATATCGGCAGCACCATGCAACCGACAGTATTGCACAAGATTTTTAACGTCGATATGCAGCTGCTTAGTCATCCTATAACGGGGCAGCCAGTCGCTGTTGCCTAGTAGGGCATATCATCAATCTGAACGAAAATGAATAAGTAGGCTAAAAAGGGTTAAATTTTTATAACCATTTTTAAAATGAGGGCATGCCCTAGTATTTGCCTCATCTTTTTCATTTCTGATTTTCTCTTATTCGCGCAAAAGATAGGCCGCTATGTTTCCTGCTCTTTATAAATATCTGTTCTCTTTAATAGCCATAAAATCTTTCATAAAACCTTTTATAAAAGCTGGCTCAAATCTCACTATCAGTAAATATAAGTGGTTGCCGCTTATAGCAAGCTTAACACTGAGCATGGTGCTGACGGCCTGTCACCAACCAATAACGGCACAAAAAGACGCTCAAGTGGGCAATGCAGATAACGCTAACATCAATATAGTCTCACCTGATTGGGGCAATGCGGCAACCTTGACCGCTATGGGTTACCCCCCGATAGCGACGGGTGATGTGAGGGTGTGGGACAGATGGGTAGGTACGCCTGAATTGCCAACCTCAATCATTGATTTGGGCATTCGCTATCAGCCTAATGCGGAATTGGTTGCCCAATTGCCTGTCGATTTGGTCGTCGATAACTTTTTTTATGAGCATGCCCGCAATCTCTATGGAGATGTGCCCTCTGAGTCGGTCATGTTCGCCGCTAAAGGTGATACTGCAACTTGGGCAGATTATACTGAGCCGACTCGTCAGTTGGGACAGCTAATTGATGAACCAGTCTTGGCTGAAAGCTATATTACAAAAAGTCAGAAAGATATCAAACTGGCAAGTGAGCGTCTGCAGCAGCGCTATCCAAAAGTAAAGAGATTTGCCGTTGTGCAGTTTGCTGATGCCAATAACATGCGCATGTATGTCAAAAATAGTTTGTTTCAGCCCGTGCTAAGCCAGATGGGCAAAGAGCTGGATGTATTAGGCAAAGGCAATCAATGGGGGTTTGTCCCTATTCGAATGGGCGACTTGGCTCAATTGGATAATGAGACCTGCCTATTAATCATCGATCCTTTAAGCCCGATAACCCGATCTGAGATTAAAGACAGTTTGGTTTGGCAGCGTCTAGGCTATGGCGACGAGCGTTGCGTAGGTGAGCTGCCACCCATATGGATTTATGGTGGCATGTCGTCACTGGTCGGTTTGGCAAATAATTTATCAACAGTGACATTAAAAGGTGGGGCAGCATCATGACTATTAATACTGCCCCACAGACTCATCACTCTCATACCAATAATACTACTGATTATGTCAAACCTATGACTTCACTTGCAGCGTCTCAGTCGCCCACATTGAAAACACCATCAGAGCAACACTCCAAGCTCATGCAAAAACCTCCCAATCCAGCACCAAAATTACCTCGGCAACCACCTTCGGTATTTGAGGATACATGGCGCATCTGGGCAGTAATGATTATCCTTGTAATATTGTCAGTATGGAGCACGTGGGCATTAATCGCTCAGGAGTGGACACGCCCAATCAGTGATTTGTTTATTCCAAGCTCGCAATTGGATATTATCAGTCTTGCGACGCAGCTGCATATAGTGGCGACCAGCATAGTGGCGCTATTGGCAGGTGGTCTGCTTGGGGTTGTCAGTATTTTGCTACAGCAATTGGTCAAAAACCCATTAGCGTCAGATACCACATTGGGCGTCGGTGTTGGTGCGCAATTGGCTATGCTCATTGTGACCTTGTTTTTGCCAAGCTTAGCGATTTATGGCGGACTTTATGTGGCCTTTGTCGGCGCGCTTATTAGTATGGGACTGGTCTTTGTATTGTCAGCACCCAGTCGTTTTAATCCGCTCATTTTAATATTGGCAGGCTTGGTGGTAAACATTCTACTTGCCGCCGTGGCCAATGTTTTGGTGTTGTTTTTTGCTGAACGTAGTAATGGTATGCTGTCGTGGGCGGCGGGATTTTTAGCACAGAATAGCTGGCATACCAGTACGATGCTAGTGATAACGGCCGTCGTGATGGCGGTTGTCTGTCTACCCTTGTTAAAACCATTAACCTTGATGAGTCTCGATGACTCACAAGCCAAGCGCTTGGGCGTGCCGATTAACGGTATCCGTGCATTGGTGGTGCTTATTGTGGCGGTCGTTACCGCCTTGGTGGTTAGCGAAGTTGGTCTAATTGGTTTTATCGGTCTTGGCGCTGCCAGTCTGGTCAATGCGTTGGGAGTTGCTTCTATTAGCAAACGTCTGCTTGCAGCCTTTGTCTTAGGGGCGCTGCTTTTATGGCTGACTAGCAATGTTGCTTTATTACTCGAACCCATCCTAAATATGCAAATTCCAGCAGGGGCGATGACGGGTATTCTCGGTGCACCACTGATTATTTGGCTGATTTTGCGTCAGCGCCGTGAGCGGATAGAAACAGTAACCCCGATGCTAACGGGCAAGCATGCACCTGTGTCATGGTGGCGCTGGGGTCTTGGCGTGGTAATGATAATTATAGTTGCCTGTGTTTTTGTCCAAGACGTCAGTGGCTGGGGACTAAGTACCGATTGGGCGATCACCCAGCAGTATCGGCTACCGCGCAGTTTGAGCGCTGCGGCAACGGGTCTGATGTTGGCCATCGCTGGTGTATTATTGCAAACGCTCACCCGCAATCCGATGGCAAGTCCAGAAGTATTGGGTGTGAGCTCGGGCGCGGCGCTTGGGGTTATCTTAGGGTTTTTACTGCTACCAAGCTTAGGGCTATCTGCCGGAGCTGGTACTTTATTAATCTCAGGACTATCAGGAGCGATGGCTGTGTTATTGCTGGTGATTTGGCTGGCACGTAAGGTAAGTTCTGGCTATCTATTACTGGTCGGTATCGGTATTGCCGCGATGATGGATGGGGTGATGCACATGGTCAAGCTATCTGGCGACCCTCGTTTAGAGGCGATGCTTAGCTGGTTGTCTGGAACCACTTATAGCGCTCAGCCTAGCACGGTGTGGTATCTTATCGGCATTGCTCTCATTCTATTTGCCCTCAGCTTACTGCTTATCAAACCCTTAAGAGTGCTTGGTTTGGGTACAGGGGTCGCTCGTAATTTAGGGGTGGCAGTGACACCAGTGACACTCGCGTTATTGGTGTTGGTAGCGGCGCTAAGTACTGCCAGTACGCTTGCGGTTGGGCCATTGAGTTTCATTGGTCTAATGGTGCCACATTTGGCGACGTCACTTGGTGCGGTAAAGCTTGAGCGCCAGTTGCCATTAGCGGCTTTGTTAGGCGCAGGGGTGATGGTAATAGCAGACTGGATTGGGCGTTATGTCATTTTCCCTTATGAGCTGCCTGCGGGTACGATTGCGGCTATCATTGGTGGTGCGTACTTTTTATGGCTGATTCGTAAAGTGCCAGTCGCAGTAAGTGAATAGTTTTTATAGGAAAATTAATGACTGACGAATAACTATAATCAGCCATCATGATCAGTCATTAATACATACCGTCCAGCGCTTAAATAGCGCTATATCTTAAAATCACCAATGTTCGTCATGTTCAGTAAGTTATTTGACATTACTTTGAAGGGGTTTTAAGCTTTTTTATTCAAGCTCTTTTTTAATAAATGATCGAATATAAACGGACCAAGGGGCAAAAAGGATCCGAGTACCCCTGCTGGCATCGCCCAAAGCGGCATTTTTATTTTGGTAGTGGCTATCAACAGCATTAAAATATACGCGATGAACAATCCGCCATGAGCCATCCCTATGTAGGTGACCGCTTCTGCAATACCCATCATATATTTTAGCGGCATGGCGATGCAAAGTAGTAATAAAAAGGACGTACCTTCTAAGTAACCCATGATCGTAAGAATCTTTAATACAGAGTTCTGATCTTTTGTGAGATGAGGTGTCTCTGTGATAGTTGTCTGAGCCTGCGACACTATATCTTCCTTTTGTTTTATAATAAATAAGGTAAGGGTTTTTCAATGCCGCTATGATACTGGCTTTGTTCAATGCTTTGAAGTATTAATTTTACCAACCCTTAATAGAGATCAGTAACGAAACTAAATGACTCTTGATGTTAGTGACTCTAAGGCTGCTGATCTCGTTTTAACTGTGAAAAAATATATGACTGCTTACTCCCTTTCTTGTCTTTACTCTTTTCGTCGCTGTCCTTATGCCATGCGCGCGCGTCTCGGTCTGTTGTTTGCCGAGTTGCCGGTAGAGCTACGGGAGATAACCTTAAAAAACAAACCTGCGAAAATGCTAGCGATTAGTCCAAAAGGCACCGTGCCCGTTTTACAGCTCGCTGATGGTGTTGTGATTGAAGAGAGTCGGGAAATAATGGAGTGGGCGCTTGAACAGCAAGATCCACAAGAGCTGTTGAACCCTAAGACTTTGCATCAAGGTAATACGTTAATTGAGCAAAACGATCAGGAGTTTAAGCATTGGCTAGATCGCTATAAATATGCTGACCGTCATCTTGAAATGACCCAAACAGAATATCGGCAAAAAGGTGAAGCATTTCTACAGATTTTAGAAGAGTTGCTTACTAAAAATACTTATTTGCTAGGAGACAGTGTGACCATTGCCGATATCGGTATTATGCCATTTGTCCGCCAATTTGCTCATGTAGATCGCGACGTTTTTTACAGTTTGCCTTATCCGAAGCTGCAAATATGGCTAAAAAACTGGCTTGCGCATCCATTATTCATACAAGCCATGACCAAGTTTCAACCTTGGCAAGATGGCGATGAGCCAGTGATTTTCCCTTCTTAGCAAAAGTAGCTCACTCATTTCTTTGTAAATATTTCATCAATCTATTTTAGATATGTCTAGCAAGAATCCACGCGTCATTAAACAATCTCTAATAGTGAAGGAGCTGTTTACCCTCACTATCTTGATAGACCTCAACAGTACTATTCTCAAAATAAATATCAATCTATGGCGGTTTGATAGCCGCTTTTCATAACCTTTGTATCAAAGGGGTTGAATGTCTATTGTGTACACTTGTACTCTTAGGTTAGAATGAACATAAGTGTATCATTATATAAATATTCTTGAGTGAGCTCAATTACGAATTGATTGGCATGGTTGTGAAAGTAACTTTTGTACGAGTGTGAATATAAGAGTGCGCAAACAACGAATCCACATGCCAGTTATAGTGACGCCGATGGCTTTGCTTTTTATACGCGATAACCACTTAATTCAACCCTAATCCCAACATTTACGAAGGACTGTTTGAAATGTTAAAAAGTGCCATTAAAGAAACTGAATTAGAAAAAACAGATATCATATTAGTAAAAAATATTTTAGAGATTGGTATTCAAGATGATTATGCTGACAAGATAGCGGCTGATTATATCGAGACGTTAGCCCGCGCAAAAAGTGATAAAAACAGTCTCTTATATAAATCATCTAAGGTAAAAAAGTGCTATAGACAGTCGGATCTGCATAAATCTATCAACCGCATTATTTATAAGATCGAGCCTTTAAGGGTTGCTATTATGCGTGAAGGCCTAGCATTGCAGCAGGCAGTGGCTGAAGGCAATAAAGAGATGGCTGATGAGATTATTAAGGTTGTCGTTAGAATGAAGCTAGAAAAAAGTAAACTTGAGAAAAATCTTAGTGCACTTATGGGTAATGTAAAAAAGCTTAAGCTCGCTAGCTAATAAATTAGGGCGTGTTGAACATTGGCAACGTCATCTAAGAAAGCTAAAAACCCTTTATGCTATGCGAAAAATAGTATAAAGGGTTTTTAGCTTTCTAACTTGCGACTTATTCATATGACATATCATATGAAATAGCTGTATTGTAAGTATTACAAGAATCAGATTACCCTAATGCCCGTTATCAAGCGTAAAATCAAGCCTGACAGCTTTGTTTATACTGATAGTTATCGAATTTACCATGCATTGGATGTGAGCGAGTTTAAACACCTCAGAGTCAATCACTTTAAAGAGTTTACTTGCGGTAAAAGCAATCACATCAATGGCATTGAGAACTTTTGGAATCAGTCTAAACGAACACTCAGAAAACATAATGGGATCGATAAGAAGCATTTCCATTTATTTTTGAAAGAGTGCGAGTTTAGGGCTAACTATGGCGCACCGTCTAATCAGCTTAAGATACTAAGAATATGGTGTGATATTTAATCCTTATCTATTACAGCCCCTTATTTTTTGTATGGACAACCCACTATCGACTTTTATTACCACTCATAAAGAGTGCTAACCTATAAAGAAGTGCTGGGCAATACTAAATAGTGTTGCCCAGCATTTTTTTGTGCGGCTATTTATTGGTCTTTTTATCTTTCCAAGGATCCTCTTGTCCAACGGTGATAATCAGGAAATCATCAGGCTTAAGGGTATCTTGCATGGTTTGATTGACTTCTGATAGCTGTACTTGGTCCACACGTTTGACATAATCAGTCAGATAGCTATTTGGTAATTGATAAAAATTCATCATCCCAAGTAAGCCATTAATTCCCGCATTGCTCGCAAAACCCATCGGAAAGCTATTCTTAAGATTGTCCGTCGTTAAGCGCATCTCAGTGCTGGTGATACCTTTTTCTAAAGTGTCATTGATAACGGCTAAGCTGGCATCAATGGCCGCGCGCGCCTTGTCATTACGCGTTGAAAAACCGATTTGGTACGGTCCTCGTGCCAGCATGGGATTCATAGAGCCTGATATGCCATAAGTGTAGCCCAAGTTTTGTCTAATCTCAGTCATGAGTCGCGCATTAAAATCACCGCCTGCAAGTACCTCATTACCAACCGCAAAGTTGGTTTGCTTCTGCTGAGACTGGGGATTGGTGGCGCGCTTATCTCCCAATTGTCCCATAAGTACGGTGGTTTGAGTACTTGGAAAAGGGATATGAATGTGCTTGGCTTGGCTCAGTGGTTTTGGTTCAGGCAGCTCAGTTGCAGGCTGACCCTTCGGTAATTTGCTAGTGATATCTTCCGCAAGTTTTTTTGCTTGCTCTAAGGTTAGATTACCAGTGATGGCAACAGAGGCATTTGCTGCGACTAAGTAGCGGTTTTTGAAATCTATTAGCTGTTGCTTTTCGATAGTAGGAACGCTTTCAAGCGTACCCGCTGATGGATGGGCGTAAGGATGCTCGCCATACAATGCTTTGCTAAATGCGATGCTAGCAAGGCTGTTGGGATCTTGTTTTTGCTGCTGTAAGCCAACCAATAATCGTGCTTTATTACGTGCTAGGATGCTGTCGTCAAAAGCGGGTTCGCTGAGCATCTGAGTCATTAAATCAACGGCTGGAAGTAGATGCTTATCATCAGATAAGCTACGTAGCGAGACAATAAACATGTCTTTATAAGCACTACTGTTTAGATTGATGCCCAAGGTTTCGACAGCGCGAGTAAATTCATTTTCGTCTAAGCGTTTAGAGCCTTGCGTCAACATAGTGGCAGTCATATTAGCAATACCAAAACCTGTGTTACTAATACTGCCATCACGGGCGCTACCAGCGTTAAAACGCAAGTCGATATCGACAATCGGTAAGGCTGTTGTTTGTACAAAACGTACGGGAACGCCTGCCTTGGTTTTGAACTGCTGAATCGTTGGGATGGTAACGGTTAACGGTTTATCATCGTCAAGGCTAGTTAGCTTTGATAGTGCGGCAATCGGTGCGCTGGTATCCACTGCCGAAGAGCCACGATATTCTTCAGCACCTGTTGTGTTTGCTTGTGCTGTCATCGTCAACGTTGTTAGACCTAGCAAGATGCCAACACTAAGATGCGACAGTTTTTGCATGGTGGCGGTTGCTGATGGTATTGAGCTGCACGCTTTTTTTCTATTTTGCAACAAATCACTATTTTGAGTCATGGTTTTCTTCTTATAAATAAGGTCTTTATGATTGGCGCTTGTATCGAATAAAGAGCTAACACGGCGCGATTATTTCTCTGTGGCTGTTTGGTTTTTAGGTGGGATGACATGCATCACTGTTAAATTCTCCTTTACCAAATACTTTTTGCTAGCAGCTTGTATGTCAGCAATCGTCACGCTATCGAGTTTGGTGGGCAATTCAGCAAGCAGCGTATCGTCAAGACCGATAGACTGTAATGAGCCAATCATCTGCGCCTGACCTTCCATACTGTCTTGCGCATAGACGAGCCCTGTGACCGTATTGGTTTTGGCACGCTCGATTTCATCGGCGGCGATGGGATCGGTTTTGAGCTTTTCTATTTCAGCAATAATGGCTTGTTGTGCTTGCTCTAAGCTGACACCTTCACGTGGAGTCGCTTGTATCAAAAACAGTCCATCGCCACGATCTAGCAAGTCATATGAAGTGCCCACTGTGGTCAGCAGACCTTGCTCGCGTATCAATCGACTTTCAAGGCGCGCAGAGAGACCACCGTCTAATACATCTTGAGCCAGTGAGAGCGCATAAGCTTGTTTTTCATTAGCTGCACCAGCAGTGACGAGACTGGGTACGTTATAACCCATTAACAATACTGGCACTTGTACGGCTTGCTCGGAGTCGACTTGTTGATAGCCACGGAAGCCTTTTTGACTGACGGCAGGACGTTTAGGTAGATCGCTTGGTGTTAGCTCACCAAAGTAACGTTTGACTTGAGCCAACACCTCTTGCGGTTTAACGTCGCCAACGATGACTAACGTTGCATTGTTTGGTGCGTACCATGTTTTATACCAGTCTTTTAAATCTGTAAGGGTGATGGATTCAAGCTCATCCATCGGACCAATAACGGATTCGCCTTTTGGACTATTCGGGAGTGCCAATAAGCGAAATGACTCATAAGCCTTGGCAAGTGGATTATCATCAGTGCGTTGGCGGCGCTCCTCCATGACCACTTGGTGCTCTTTGGTAAATTCCTGCTCATTAAACAGTAGGTTTTTCATACGATCCGCTTCTAGCTCTAATGCCAAAGGAAAGCGGTTGGCAGGGAATAGCTCGTAATAGCCCGTATAGTCGTAGCTAGTAAACGCATTATTGACGCCGCCAAATTTAGCAATCAAGCGCTCATAGTCGTCGCTCGAAACGTTAGTAGTGCCTTTAAACATCATATGCTCAAGCAAATGCGAGATGCCCCCTTTATCCAGTGGCTCATCTGCTGACCCAACTCGATACCAGATTTGAGTCATTACCACAGGTGCGCGATGGTCTTCTTTTACCACTACCTTTAGACCGTTTTCTAATTGATATTCGTGTCGACCTGACATATCCATGGTCAATG
The DNA here is from genome assembly GCF_052378115.1 of Psychrobacter sp. AOP30-A2-5. Lineage (NCBI taxonomy): Bacteria > Pseudomonadati > Pseudomonadota > Gammaproteobacteria > Moraxellales > Moraxellaceae > Psychrobacter > Psychrobacter sp. AOP30-A2-5. The sequence continues at coordinate 50,463 of NZ_JBQSXK010000005.1, forward strand.
CTGATGAGGGCTGAATGTCTTGACCTGATTTAGCGGTATTTAGCCCATCTTTACCCAAGGTATTTTGAATGACTGGCTTCTGAGCAGTCGACAATGTGTTGGCGCTGATAGTACTGGTTTGGCAAGCAGCAAGAGTCGTTGCTATTGCTAAGGCACAGGCAAGACGTAGAGAGGCGGCAGGTAAGGGCGACGGTGATAAAGGCAGTGGCATGGTATATTCTACTTATATAAAATGGCAACTTGTAAATTGATCAGTGGTTAGAACACTCTCAATACTAGCGATAGATAGCAGGTTTTATAAAGATTTATGTGCCCCAACCATCACACTGGCTGTTGGCTTAAATTCTTGGGTGGTATTGCATCCTGTCGCAGATAGCACCAGTGTTGCTACTAATAAAGCTGCGCTGATGCTGATTGCTTTTTTACCGTACGTTTTGTCAGTATTAGATAGTGATGGCATAGATAATTCCTAAAAATGAGGGTTGAGTGAGCGATAGTGAAGTAGTTGTTAAGTTTTGGAATAAGGCTTGTTCTACAATAAACTCTGGTAGAGTAGGCGAAGTTTAGCATGTGTAAGGTCAGATTTTTGTTGCCAAATCTTAAGCGAAACTTTCTAAAGGGATGGTATGACTTGCCAGATTTGCAAAAATTGACGATAGGCTATGATGGTAAGGTCTGAGCACAACTCGAATTATGATAAACTAGGCTAAAAATTGACTGTCGTGGGTCATGGTCCATGACAAAAACATGACGATATACCAACCCATTTAAAATAATCAAATAACTGACCGTGATAACTTTTAGGGCAAGCTTATGAATAACTCCAATAATAGCAGTCGTGTAATCATTAATCTCGATGGCAATCTTGATGACTTAGATGACGATGATATTACCTTACCCAGTCTGCCTTCGCAATCTGTGCCCATTATCGATGAGAAAGAAGATGCAGGCTCCATCCAAGCGCCCAATGATCAAAGCATCGAAGATCAGCAACAAGACAGCACGATAAACAAAGATGTCTCAAGTGCTGGTGCGGCACAAAACATTGCTTTGGGTGCGCCAATTGTGAGGACAGAAGAGCAAAGCACGTCTAAGAACGCCTCTGAAAGCTTTATAAGCGCTTCCTCAACTGATAACGATAATAATAAAAATATTGATACTAAGCTTAGCACTATTTCTACTGCCCCAACCATGCCATTACAAGAGCAGCTTGGCGATAGCCCAAATGTCAGTCCTGCGAGTAGTGCGGTACAAGCGACCACTCAAGCAGAAATCGAATCTACAGAGCTGCAAGAAAACAAGAAAAAAGGCAGCTGGTTTAACCGCATGAAAACGGGGCTAAGTAAGTCGCGTAAAAATCTTGCCGAAGGTATGGTCAGTATTTTGATCGGTGGCAAAGAGATTGATGATGAGCTATTGGAAGAAGTCGAAGATCAGTTATTGGTGGCCGATATCGGTGTCAACGCGACCAATCGTATTATCAAAAGTCTGACCGAGCAGACAGATCGTGGTGATTTAATTTATGCACATTCATTATATAAAGCGTTGCAAACTGAATTGGTTGATATTTTAACGCCAAAAGTCGCACCACTCATTATTGATACCAGCAAAAAACCTTTTGTGATTTTAGTTGTGGGTGTCAACGGTGTCGGTAAAACCACGACGATTGGTAAACTTGCCAAGCGTCTACAAGGCGAAGGTAAATCCGTTATGCTGGCTGCTGGCGATACCTTCCGTGCCGCTGCTACTGAACAGCTACAAATTTGGGGTGAGCGTAATAACATTCCAGTCGTCGCTCAAGGTCACGGCTCTGATAGTGCCTCTGTTATCTTTGATGCCATGCAGTCTGCCAAAGCAAAAAATATCGATGTATTAATCGCTGATACTGCTGGACGCTTGCAGAATAAAACCCACCTGATGGCAGAGCTTGAAAAAGTGGTACGCGTCATGCGTAAAGCTGATCCAAGCGCACCGCACGAAGGCATGATTGTCCTCGATGCTGGCACGGGTCAAAATGCGATTAATCAAGTAGAACTCTTTAACAAAATCGTACCATTAACCGGTATTACCATTACCAAACTAGATGGCACTGCAAAAGGTGGCGTGGTCTTTAATATTGCTGAAACGACGGATGTGCCGATTCGCTATATTGGTGTTGGTGAGTCGATTGATGATTTACGTGCCTTTAGTCCAAAACAATTTGTCGCCGCCTTATTTGAGACCGATGATAAAGAGTAGCGCTCGATAGGTCATTTTAATAGATCATTTTAGTCGATGAACGATTTTTGAAAATATCATCATTTGAAAGGAAGCATCATGATAGTCACCACAGCCGCTTTTGGCGCACACCAGCTAACGTTAATTGCGAGTGTCAATGAGCATAGTCGTCCTAAGCTGGTAGAAGTCAATTGGCTGATAGCAGGTGACTCTTGGCATAGCTCAAAATCTATTCCCAAACTTAAGAAGCATTATGGGCTTGTCGATCAGAGCTTTACGTTTATCAATGAGGACAGCCTAAGCGAAAATGAGCCTGCCCAAGCGCTACTCATAGAGACTATAGCGCAATTAAAATCGTATTTTAAAGGTGATCGTCAGGCATTCAATTTGCCATTAGATATAAGCTTAGGAACCAAGTTTCAGCAACGAGTTTGGCAAGCGTTACAAGATATTGGCTATGGCGAAACAATAAGCTATGCGACACTGGCACAAAATGTCGCTAGTCCCAAAGGGTTTCGCGCGGTTGCTAATGCTAATAGTAAAAACCCTTTTAGCATTATTGTTCCGTGTCATCGAGTCATTGCTAGCGATGGTAAGCTTGGTGGCTATACAGGTGGACTAGATAAGAAAACATACTTGCTAGCGCTCGAAGGTGTCACTTGCAAAACCTAGTAGGAGCGAAGCATTCGTCACATATTGCTAAACAAAAAAAGGCCAAACATTTAAAACGTTTGGCTTTTTGATGTGTGAGACATAAAGGGTTGCTGGATAAAACTATTGCTCAAGTTGCGCCATTACCGCATCTGAGAAGTTCACATTGCTATAAACCTCTTGCACATCATCGATATCTTCTAACATATCAATCATTTTCATGACTTTTAGTGCATCATCGACATTGTCTATTTCAGCACTGGTAGACGGTGCCATGGTCACTTCAGCATTGTCGGAGACCAAACCTGCAGCATTAAGCGCATCTTTAACATGACCGAAATTTTCCCATTCAGTGATGACGAGCAAGCTGTCACCATCATTCTCGATATCAAGCGCACCTGCATCTAATGCCACTAGCATGACTTCATCTTCTAGGCTTGTATCATTAAAGATGATTTCACCGCGCTTATTAAATAGATAAGCGACCGAGCCAGTAGTACCTAGATTGCCTTCATTTTTGGTAAAGGCGTGGCGTACTTCACTGACTGTTCGGTTAAGATTGTCAGTCAAGGTTTCGACAAGTACTGCAACGCCGCCGATGCCATAGCCTTCATAGCTTACTTCGTCCATATTGTCATTGTCATCACCGCCTGTACCACGAGCTACTGCACGGTTGATGGTATCTCGTGTCATATTGACAGACAGGGCTTTTTCAATGACAGCACGTAGGCGCGGATTCTTGTTAGGGTCAGGATCACCTTGCTTGGCAGCAGAGACAATTTCACGAATAATTTTAGTGAATACTTTACCTTTTACCGCATCCTGACGGGCTTTACGGTGTTTAATATTTGCCCATTTTGAATGGCCTGCCATATAACATCCTTAAGTTTTGCGTATTATTTATTGTGCTTAAAACAAGTTTTAATAACAATCTTTTACTATGAGTGTGTCATGAATGAGCGTATTTATACATTTTAAGATTTTTCAATCTGCATGATGACACACCTCAGATTACCTGTTTCTATGATATAGCTTTCACTATCTCTTTGAAGTAACAGAGCTACCCACACGTTAACGATTTGTATTTTGTTGAGAGTGCTTTTTTGCTACACTGTGGCAACTTAGTGATTGTATTCACATGTGACCTGTGAGCAATATTATAAACCAATTTTATCTATTTTGACTAACTTGGCCTTATCCAGCGTATTTTAAATCATTGGTTGCCATCAATCCATTAATTTTATATCGCTACTGACTCGATACTACTGACTATATGAAGCAACCGACGGCTGAAGCCATTACCCACCTGCGTAACCGCATTCATATTATTATTGAAGGCACAGATACCCGTTTGGGTAAACTTTTTGATATTGTATTATTGATTGCGATTTTGACCAGTGTGGCTGTGGTCATGCTTGACAGTGTGCTATACATGCGCCTGCAATATGGCACTATATTCTTCTATGCTGAATGGTTTTTTACCATTTTATTCACGATAGAGTATGCGCTCAGGTTGTTTTCAGCACCAAACCGCGTGCGTTACGTCTTTAGTTTTTTTGGGGTAGTCGATTTATTGTCTGTGCTACCAAGTTACCTAAGCCTTATGTTTGTGGGGGTACAGTATCTATTAGTGATACGGGTTTTGCGTATTTTACGTGTGTTTCGCGTACTCAAGCTCAAAGCTTATATGCAACAAGCGGGATTTTTGGCCTCGGCGCTTAAAACCAGTCAGCAAAAAATCACGGTATTCTTTTTGTCGCTGGTATTATTGGTCACGATTTTCGGCTCGATTATTTACGTGGTAGAAGGCCCTGAAAATGGCTTTACCAGTATTCCGCTGTCTATCTACTGGGCAGTCGTCACCATGACCACGGTCGGTTACGGTGATATGTCACCCAAAACACCGCTAGGTCAAGCGATTGCGAGCATGGTCATGATTACGGGTTATTCGATCATTGCAGTGCCAACGGGGATTTTTACTTCTGAGCTGGCACGTAATATGCGTCCGCAACTCAATCCCGTCACCTGTCCTAATTGTGGCAAGTTCGGTCATGCCATTGCAGCAGAATTCTGTGATCGTTGTGGACACGCTTTGCATATTTAGCCGTGTTTGTGCGTTGTCTGCTTTCGTAAATATTTATATTTTATATCGTTATACATCAATGTATTCACTAACGAGCGGTGATAAGTCAATCTCAACACCGAGGTTGACCAAGTTCCAGTATTGTCCTGATACCGTGCGATCTAGCATCATGGTGGTTGCAGAAGGTTGGAATTGACCAAAGTACTTCAACGACGTCCGCATTTGAGCAATGACTTCGTGATGAACCTGACTTTGACCAAAATCAAAAGCGCCTTGTTGATAAGGTTGAATAGACAGAGGCTTTAGCCCAATGGATAGCCATTTCTCATAAAACTCTCCGGGGATATTTTTATCGTCATCACGGCGAATATCAAGAGCGATGAGATCCTGCTCAAGGGCAGTCACATCTCCTTTAATGGCATGCCTGGCAAAACGGCGGAACAATTGAACTTCGCTGTCACTATAGCTACGAATGCCGCCAAAATCATAAGCCACCACACTGCCATCTTTGCGAAAGGCAAAGTTGCCGGGATGTGGGTCACAGTGCATACGGTATAAGCCAAATAGTTGTCCTGCGGTAAAGTGGAACAGGCGCTTGGCTATGTCTTGTTTGATGTCATTATCCCAAGTCGCCGCGACCGTTAGGGTTTCTCCCATCTCTTCTGTTAGGGTTAAAATCCGTTTAGAAGAGTGGCTGCTAATGACTTTAGGAATAATAAGACCTTTGTCTTCTGCATGAAATGCGCCAAACACTCGTAAGTTATGCGCTTCTTTAATATAGTCCAATTCATCATGTAAACTTTGGCGAATCTCGTTGAACAGTTGCTCTTGCAATTGTTTGCTCATATTGAGCACACCCGCGATTTTTAGTGCCATGCGTACTTGTTTGAGGTCACTGTCACAGTTTTCATCGACATCAGGATATTGAACTTTAACCACCACTTTTTGACCAGATGGCAAAACGGCTTTATGCACTTGACCGATGGAAGCCGCCGCAAACGGTGTTTCTTCAAATTCGCTAAATAATTCTGCAACAGGCGCTTTAAGCTCGCGCTCAATTTGTGCACGTATCTGTGCATAGGGCATGGGCGGCGCATCTTTTTGCAGCTTTTCTAACGCTGTCGCCACTTCTGGTGGGAACACATCTTTATATTGCGAGGCAATTTGTCCGACCTTCATCACCGCGCCTTTCATTTCACCCAACGTTTCGGCTATCTGAATGCCCACATCTTGCATCAGCTCTGAGCGTGCTTGCAAACGTTTTTCTTCGTCACTTGAGAGGTGCTTAAATGAGTTTTTAGCTGCTTTGCCGGCAATGCTTGCTGTCATGCCAGCCAATTTCATAAAGCGCTTTCCAGACGATTTTGCCATTCATATCACCATATAGTGGGTTGTTTGCTCAGCCATAATTTTAGTATTTTAGTCAAACAATTGCTGTTTAACTCGTGTGCTATTGATAAAGCATAGTTATACCATTCATGGTTTTCGGTTTTCGGTTTTCGGTTTTCGGTTTTCGGTTATCAGAATTAACCATTAGTCGCTGATTGTGACAGAGTAGAGGCTATCAAGCCAGTAGGACAATGCCATTTGATAACCCAGATGCCCCAAACCACAAATAACACCAACAGCGACGTCGCTTAGATAGGAATGATGGCGAAAAGGTTCGCGCGCATGCACATTGGATAAGTGTACCTCTATAAACGGTTTTTGTGTGGCCAAGAGCGCATCACGTAACGCAACCGAGGTATGAGTAAAGGCGGCGGGGTTAATGATAATGGCATCTACTTGCAGGGCGGTATCCGCTAAAAGTCCATGATATTGGATGTCATCTATCAGTTTACCTTCATGATTGGATTGTATACATATCAATTCAATACCGTACTGAGCTGCACGTGCGATCAGACGTTCCTCGATATCTGCTAGTGTCGTATGACCATAAATCTCAGGTTCGCGCTTACCCAATAAATTCAAATTGACCCCATTAACCAGCAATAACTTATGAGTGAGTGTTTTATCGGCATTTTGCTTCGAAGGCGTGACGGTTGGTATAGACTGAGAAGGAGAGGTCATAATGGTCTCTATAACGATGAAACGAGGTTGAGGATTTATTATTTGTTATAAGGTTTAGATACTATATAAGCATAAAATGGCATAAGCGTAAAATTGCACAGTTTAATCAAAGCTTTCTCTTTATGATAACAGCTTGATGGCGAGGTTATAAAAAAATTACAGGAAAAATAAAGCTAAAGGTAAAAAATCATGTTAAATGTCTTTATGTTGCTAAAAACCCGTGCTATGATATTTTTTATGCAATAATTATTGCAAGTTTGTTGCTACTGCCGAAGTAGAGCAATCAGTAAGGCAGTCGTTAAGTTTGTAAATACTCACTGTGTTGCTACATACCGTTATTTGCTATAGATGCGGTATGTAGGTGATAGTAGTAAGGATAGTACTCTTAAGTTTTTGATTTCATCATCTTAGATCCCGTTTATATGCAATGTTGCAAAGGAATTTGGGGCTAAGCGGACTTTTTTAGGAAGCAATATTATGTCAGCTCGTGAGCAAGGTATCGTTAAGTGGTTTAATGACTCAAAAGGCTTTGGCTTCATTCAACGTGACAGCGGAGAAGATATTTTTGTCCATTTCCGCGCGATTCAAGGTGATGGCTATCGTTCTTTAAAAGATGGCGAAAAGGTCGAATTCAGTGTGGTAGAAGGTGATAAAGGTCTTCAAGCTGAAGAAGTCAGAAAAGTAGAAGAGTAATCTATCCAGTCATTAGAGCGGTTTAGCTATAATGTCTGTAGACACTACTGATATACTACTGAGTCAAGCCCGTTTTATCTTACCCATGTTGAGTCAAAATCAGCATGTTTGGTGGGATTAGGCGTTAGGCTTGGCTTTTTTTATGCCCGTATCTCAGTCAGCTATATATAGATTTCATATTGTTGTTGCTGCTTAATTTAGATAGCAATATAACGGGTTATCATGAGTCTACTTATTATTAGTAATGAACAAGTGATTAATTTAAAAGGATATTTTTTTTGAGTAATTTTACCACGTTTACTGATTTGCCACTTTCAGCACCGACCTTACGTGCCGTAAGCGATCTAGGTTTTACGGCATTGACGCCCATTCAAGCACAAATATTACCGCATACCTTGGCAAATCAAGATGCTATTGGACAGGCGCAGACGGGTACTGGCAAGACGGCAACCTTTCTATTGACTATTATGGAAGCCTTGCTTAAACGTCCTTTTACCAGTGATGAAGAGCGTTATTTGGGTGAGCCGCGCGCCGTTGTTATGGCACCCACTCGCGAGCTTGCTCAGCAAATATTTGATGATTGTATCGCTCTAACCAAATATACTTCGCTACACAGCGTTTGTATTATGGGTGGCACCAATTATGAGACTCAGCAGCATGAGCTTGAGCGTCAATATGTCGATATTTTAGTAGCGACACCTGGTCGTCTGATTGATCTTGCCAATAAGGGCATGGTTTATTTAGATCGAGTGGAAGTACTGGTGTTAGATGAAGCAGATCGCATGCTAGATATGGGTTTTATCCCTGACATCAAGCGTTTGGTCGGTCGGATGCCAGCCAATACAGACCGTCAAAGCTTACTGTTTTCTGCCACCTTTAACCAAGATGTGATGAATTTAGCCTATCGCTGGTTGCATGAGCCGCAGTTTGTTGAAATCGAGCCAGAACATAAAACCAGTGAGTTAGTCGATCAGCACTTTTACTTACTGACAGAAGATCAAAAATTAGAAGCGTTGCAGCGTATCATCAGTGATACGGCAGTGGATAAAGTGATTGTCTTTGCCAATCGTAAAGACCAAGTCAAGCGTCTCTATCATAAGCTGCGTCAAGCACATAAAATTGTGATGTTGTCAGGCGATGTCATTCAACAAAAACGCGAAAAGTATTTACAGCGTTTTAAAGATGGTCATGCTTCTATCTTGGTGGCAACTGATGTCGCAGGACGCGGTATCCATGTCGATGATGTTAGCCACGTGGTTAATTATACCTTGCCTGATCAGCCAGATGATTACGTGCATCGTATTGGTCGTACGGGTCGTGCTGGACAAACAGGCATCAGCATTAGTTTTGTGAGTGAAGATGATGCTTTTAATATACCCGCGCTAGAGAAGCATTTAGATACTAAGTTTACCCTTGAGCAGTGGCAAGAGTAGTGATTTATAAGCCGTCAGTTCTACTATAGTCAAAGAAAAATAAAACCGATACGATTGTATTATGGTGCTACTGGTACAAATTTTACTTGCTTGCTGTATTCACAGAGGCTGCGAAAATTTTATCCCAGCAGCACTGTAGTGATTTAAAAATACTTTGACTATATAGTGTACAGCTGTCGGAATCATAAAAGCCCTCAACGTCATGATTGATGTTGAGGGCTTTTTTATATGGTGGATTTTGATGTTAAATGATTTTATATTTTAACAATATCTATTATCGATGATTCTATTGAGCTTGTTCCATCATTTCAGAATGTTCATCGTGGTTCATGTTGATCGCGCCATCACTCATATCATGCATACTATGATCCATACCTTGGGGGGTTGTGCTGTTATCAGTTGGCATCATATGATGGCTGCTGTGATCCATATTTGTATCCATCGGCATATCCGTCATTTCTGAATCGCTCATTTGCATATGATCGCCTTGCATATTGGACATATCATGCCCCCCATGCATGCTAGACATTGCTATAGGGACAAACACAACGGCTAAGCCAGATAATACCATGACAGCGCCATTAAGCTGTCTCAAGCGAAAACGTCCAATCTTGTCACGTAACCAGCCAACGGTTTCGTGCGTGGCGACTAGCATCGGTACGGTTCCTAAGCCAAACACAAACATGAGTGCGGCACCGCTTAGTGGATTGTGAGCGACCACTGCAATCAATAATGCACCATAAACCAATCCACAAGGCAAAAATCCCCAAAGCAGTCCAGCCGTTAATGCTCGCGGAAAGGTATTGAGTGGAAATACTTTTTGACGAAGTGGGCTGAGATATTGCCAAAATCGCATACCAAAACGCTCAAGATTTTTTAAAAATGGTGCGCCAAGCATGGTCACGCCGACGAATACTAACACCAAGCCTAGCAAGATACGTGGCGTACTATTACCTTTCATTAAGGGCTCTAGTACAGTGGTGCCAATCAGTCCTGCCATCAAACCCAAAAATGCGTAACTGGTCAAACGACCTAAATGGTAAGTTGCCACAAGAGCACGGCGTTTGGTCGGGCTGACGTCTTTCATCGATAGCCCAAATGCTGTCACCAGACCGCCACACATGCCTAAGCAATGCGGTGAACCAAAAAAGCCCATCAGTAGTGCCGCAATAAGTAAAGCGGTGGTCATGGGGCGATTCTCCTAAAAAACGAAAAGCAAACCTACACATAAAATCGGCATTTAACCAACACTTAACAGTAGGCTGCGCAGATAGTACAAGCCTTGATAAGTGGTTATGGCATCCACCTCGTTCAATGTACTAAGTCGTACTATTTGCGCTCGGTTGCCATATATTCACACTTTCAATAGCTTCTACTATAGATAAAGTGGCTCAATGCTAGATTTTTGGCTGTTTATCAAGGTCAGCATGATCAATTGACTCTATATCAGGATGGCTCACCTTATCATCAGCGACTATATCAGTCACTGTGGTATCGTCATTCTGCGAAATAGGCGCTGAGTAATCATGAGCCTGTATGGTCTGCCGTCGCTCTTGGCGATCATCCAATATGATGCGCTGTGATGCATTGTCCAGATCTTCAAACTGATTTGATTTGACCGCATAGCGTACCGCCCAAATGGCAACCACAAACAGCATGAGACTTAATGGAATTAACAAAAATATACTGAGCATGGTAACTCTCTTAAATAGCATTTTCTTTTATTATTATACACTCATCACAAGTATAGTGGATGACCGGTAGTGATTAGGGTGAGTTCTCAAAAGATATTGAACTGGCTACCTGCTTGTATTTAACTTTATTCGTCAGGTTTTTTTGCTGCGTTACCTCTAGGGGTTAACAGCTGCTGTGAGGTCACGTCGTTGGCATGACGACAATTCATTTGAGGACGTATCACATCGCGTAAATAAGCGGCAACTTCATAAACAGCGCGTCGAGAATGACTTAAGTTTTGCGCAGGTTTCATCCAGTCACGGCTCACTGGTAAAGGGGCGCTAAGTGGTGTGCTATTGATACCGTTTAAGGCAAACTGTCTACGAGCACGTGCCATATGGTAGCTGTCAGTAATGAGATACACATGACGCAGTGGAATACGTTTGGCGGTAAAACGCGCATTTTCGCAGGTATTCATACTGGCATTTTCGCTTATCAGCCCATCAATACCATGCTCAATGAGCCATTGACCAAGCCACGGCGCTTCAGCACCGCTTAGTACAATAGGTAAGGGTAAGTCGTGATAAGCGCTGGCAGCGGTACGGGCGCGGTTGAGGCTGTAGCTATTAAGAATAATTTGATTGTCATGATCATTGGTTAGTCCGCCGCCTAAAACCACATAAGCGGTAGGCGGTGAACTCAAGGCAGCAGAGGGTAGGCTGGGCAATGGCAAAAGCGTAAATAGATAAACAATAGCTTGGGAGAACAGCGGCGTGAATAGGCTGATGAGTACTAAAATAACAGTCGTTGAACCAAGTAAAAAGGTAATATTAATAATACGAAATAGCTTTATCATACGCTCAGCTGAACGCAGGTAATAACGCCATAGTCGCTTAGATAATAGCCGCTTAGACCACATGCTCATCATACCCAATAGAGCCGTCAGTATTTACCCAAACTGGCTCACGCGCTAACTGAATCGCAAATTTTTCATAAACCGTATTGACGATATGTCGTTGGGCATCTGCTACATTGTTTTGAGTGGCGTGATAAGGGGCATGATTGGTCAGCACCAAGGCTTGCTGCTGATGGGTGACAATCGGTGCAATACCACCACCTTTCAAGCCTGTCTGTTCAATCAACCAGCCTGCCGCAACCTTTATCATGGCATCAGGCATAGCGTAGCCGACGATAGTAGGGTAGGTCGATTGTAAAGCAATAAAGTGCGATTGAGGAATAATGGGGTTTTGAAAAAAGCTACCACAATTTGGCAGCTGCTTGGGATTAGGGAGTTTTTGTTGACGAATATCGATAATCGCTTGCATGATATCCGCAGGCACTGGCTGCGTACGATCGTCTTGCTCGGCATATCGTTGCGCAACGGTTTGCACATCACCATAGCTGGCTAGGATTTTGGTTGCATCGGTATGTAATCTGAATCCAACACAGCTGATTAACCAAGTATTAGGCGCACGTTTAAAAATGCTGTCACGATAGCCAAACTCGCAGTCGGCGGCTGTGAGATGATGCCAAGTTTGAGTGGGTAAGTGATAGGCTCGTACATACTGTAAGCAGTCTTCTAGTTGGACACCATAAGCACCGATATTTTGTACGGGTGCCGCACCAGTTAGCCCTGGGATTAGTGCCAGATTTTCTAGCCCATACCAACCTTGACTGACCGTATATACCACCAAGTCATGCCAGTTTTCGCCTGCCATTACTGCGATATCGACGTGGCTATCTGTCTGAGCGATGAGGCTGATACCGCGCATTTGGGGCTGCAATACGATAGCATTCAGATGCGCTGGTAATAACACATTACTGCCGCCAGACAATACAAATAATGGCTTGTTTTGCGCTATGTCTTTTGTATAATTTGCCATAAAATCGTCAAGCTGTGCTTCAGCCGTCAGTGTCACGACAGTATCCGCGACACAGGCTAAGGCCATGGTATTACCATGTGACAAATCGACTAATTCACGGGTCAATAAGCTCGCTGGCAAATCAGTGGTCATGGCAAATTGAGTACTAGAATCCAAGCGTGAAACTGAGGTCATAACATAGCCCATGTGGCAGATAGATAATGGATTACACAGTGTTTATTATAAAGGATGAAAGATAAAAAGGTGGCAGAAAGTTAGCTTTATCGTTAGCAAGCTTTCCAGCTTTCAATCCACGCTTGTGCGCTTGACTCAATACGCTCGATCACTTCTTCAAAGTCATCACCATCGCCTTTATAAGGATCTGGCACATCGTCGCCGCCATAAGTAGGATCTTCCTCACTAAATAAAGCCAACTTGGCCAAATTGTCTTCTGTCCCTATCAAGCTGTCTTTGATGGCTTGTAAATCAGCTAAATTCTGTGTATCCATTGCTAGAATTAAATCAAAATTACGAAAGTCATCGGCACTGACTTGGCGGGCGACCAGTTTATTGATTTTATAACCATGCGCTTTTGCATGGCGTTGCGAGCGAGTGTCGGGCGCATGACCAATATGCGAGTCACTCGTTCCTGCTGAATCTACTTTGATTGACAATCCAGCAATCGCTGCTTGCTGACGAAAGACTTCTTCAGCCGTTGGCGATCGGCAAATATTTCCCAAACAAACCAATAATACAGAAGACGGAGTACAGGTTTTCATCAGCATAATATGACCTTGTATAACAAAAAAACATGCTATAAGAGACCGGCATGTTAGTGCGGCTTTTATTAGCATGCAATTAATTAAGTAAATCGGCTGTCAGCGTAACGGTTAATGCCTTGAATGGCAAGAGTAGAAGCTAAACAATACGGTCATCTGTTCACGAATTTTCGATGATATTATTTATAATCTAAGGTCGTGCTTTGACCAGCTTATTCTTGTTTATGCTTAAAGCGTTGAAGGTCACGGCGCTCTTTTTTGTTGGGTTTATTATCAGGCCGTGCAAGATTGGCAAGTTTGCGCTGCTCAGCATGATAAGCGCGGCGCTCTTCGCTTTCTTCAGTTTCTGAATACAAAATTTCAGCAGCGAGCGCATTACCACGTTGCGCCGTTAGTGCTTCAACGACCACGGTCTTTTCAGTCATAGCAGTGGCTGAGCCTTGACGAATCTGTAGTTCATCACCAACCATAATCTCTTTGCTGGTCTTTACGCGGCTACCCGCATAATGTACCCGTCCGCTTTCGATGGCTTCTTTGGCGAGATTACGTGTCCGATAAAATCGTGCTGCCCACAACCACTTATCGAGGCGCATACGCACGACATCAGGTTGGCTATGGTTAGGCTGATTGTGGTTTTTGTTGTGTTTACTCATCAAAACCTCATAGATATCCATAAAGTAAGATAATATTAATGGTGCTTTTTTTGCAAATTGAAAGAGCCTTGCGCTATCAAAATGTTTAAAAATAGATTCTTATGGTGAAGAGCGAAAGTCTCGTCTTAGCCATTATTCTGATTGGCAACTTTCATCGCCATTTCAGCCGCATCATTTGTCTTTAACTGCGCTAAACCATTAATCACACCTGTGATATTTTCTACGGTTTTATTTTGGCTTAATTTAAATTGGGCTTGTATAGAATCGATGGGCAGCTTAAAGCCAATAATCCCTCGGCACATAGCATCGATATAAGTAGCAGGTGCCTCATCTAATGACCAAGGATGGTCGGATAGCACCTCTTGCTGCGCAGTCATGGTTGCTAATATCCATTTCAGCGTATCGGTGTCTTCAAGCAGCTCAATTTTGGATTGAATATGGACGCTTTGATAGTTCCAAGTGGGCACTTCTTTATGGGTTTTCGCTTTGCTAGGATACCAGTTGGGGCTGATATAATGTCCAGAATCTTGAAAAATAATTAACCACGAAGTATCTGGTAAGGTGTTCTGATAAATAGGGTTTTCACGACCGAAATGACCGTAAAGATAGCCGTGCTGAGCATTAGAGTTAATATCAGAACCAACACCAACACCAACACTAGCATCAGGCATAAAGTTATCGTTATGCCAGAAGAGCGGTATATGGCAGGCTTCAATGCCATCTTTGGTTTGAGTAATCAAGGTCGCTAAGGGATTGGCTGCGATAAATCCAATGATGTTTTCTAGGTTTTCTGCGGAAAAAATATCAGGAATATGCATGCTGTTCTCAGTTTATATTTGACATAAAATCAGCGACACCACTGCTGCTCACATGGGATACCATCATTGTTACCATCCATTTTGGTATTCGGGCAGTGTTGTACAAAGTAAGTGGCTTCTGCGCATGACGTCATCTGAGAGCAATGCTTTCTGCCATCACAGGTAAAGCTTGATGCTGATGCTGACGACGTGAGTACTGGTTTTACTGCCGAGACTGATGTTGACGTTGCATCTGAGTCGACGTACGTTGGCGGTATATCATCCAGATCAGTTGAGGTAAAATCAGCGTCAACTGGAGTATCAGTCGCAACGTTAGCAATAGGGTTACTGGTCGTGTTGTCAGGTTGCAGCATCTTATAACCCAAAAGTGCTAAAACCAGTAATAATATAAAGATCAATATCTTTTGAGTCACGGTTTACCACCTCATCATGGTCGCTATGAATTAATGAAAGCTACCAATGCATAATCACTGTTCATTCATCAATGGCTTTTTAGTGATTAACAAACAGCCATTGATGGATTGATAGTCTATTTTTATTTCAAAAATAATTGATAGCCAATATTGTCATTGAGCATGGTGCAGTCATAGCCGATATCGAGTAACGCGTCTTGTAATTGACGAGAATTACCTTCAGACGCTTGCAAACCGACCAATACGCGACCTTCGGCGGCACCATGATTGCGATAATGAAACAAAGTGATATTAAAGTCATCACCCAGTTTTTCTAAAAACTTCAGCAATGCCCCTGGACGTTCAGGGAAAACCACACTTAATAATTGCTCGTTTGCAACATGCGCATGACCACCAATCAAATGGCGGATATGTGATTTGGCAATATCATCATCGGTCAGATCATGAGCCGTGTAGCCATCAGCTGCCAATTGGGTGCGAATGGTTTTACGCTCTTTGTCGCCTTCTTTTAGTGCGATACCGACGAATATTGATGCAGGTTCCATAGAGTCAGGTGATTTTTTGCTATCGGCGCGATAATTAAACTCAGTGATATTGCGTCCATGTAAGCTACGGCAGAAATTTAAGAAAGCGCCTGTCTGCTCAGGAATTGTCACACCAAAGATGGCTTCTTTTTTCTCACCAATTTCAGTACGCTCAGCGATATAACGTAGGCGGTCAAAGTTCATATTGGCACCGCAAATAATACCGACGCAGTTTTTACCTTGCAGATTATGGGCTTCGATATATTTTTTCATACCAGCAACGGGTAACGCGCCCGCAGGCTCAACGATACTGCGATTTTCTTCAAAGATGTCTTTAACCGCCGCGCATACTTCGTCATTGGTACAAGTCACGACTTCAGGCTCGACTAAAGGACCTGACTTATCACTCTTTTGCATACGAACAATTTCAAATGGCAGTTCGCCGATTTGAGCAACCGCCACGCCATCGACGAACAGCCCAACTTGCTCAAGCTTAACGCGCTCATTGGCTTCAAGCGCCGCTTTAAGAGAAGCTGATTGCTCTGCTTCTACCGCAATCACTTTGACATGCGGCGCAACTTCACCTAAGAATGCCGCGACACCTGAGATGAGACCACCACCGCCAACCGCGACAAACACATAATCCATATTGCGCCATTGCTGAGTGAGCTCAAGACCAATGGTACCTTGTCCGGCAATCACCAATTCATCATCGTAAGGTGGGATAAAAGTCAGACCTTCTGTTTCAGCGCGATTGATTGCATAACGGTTGGCTTCATCGAAGCTATCACCATACAAATCGACATTGCCGCCAAGCGCCTTTACCGCATCCACTTTAATGTCAGGGGTGGTGGTCGGCATCACGATGATATTGTTTAGGGCAAGTTTACGGGCGGAGTAAGCAACCCCTTGTGCGTGATTACCTGCTGATGCACAAATGACGCCGCGTGCTTTTTGCTCATCACTTAATTGACTAATTCGATTATAGGCACCACGCAATTTAAAGGATTTGACCGGTTGCAAGTCTTCGCGTTTAAAACGAATGTCATTAGCAAAACGTTGGGTCAGCTTGGGCGCCGCTTCAAGTGGTGTTTGAATTGCCACGTCATAGACGGTGGCTTGCAAGATGGCTCGTACCCAATGTGACAGCATAATGTTCCCTAATAAAAAGTGTGGATGAATAGAAAAATTAAATAGATTAGCCTATGCTGATTTTAACGGTCTTGCAAGACCCTATTGCAGTTTTTGCAGCGATTTTAAGTTTTGATGAAAGATAGGGTGATTTTATCTCAATATTTTTAAAAAAAATATTGAATTATTTCCATATGTCTGTATTATTGGACATATGGAAATAATAAATGCTATCGCAAGCTTTGCTGCGCTCTCTCAAGATACTCGTCTCAAGGCCTTTAGGTTGCTTGTCAGCCAAGAGCCCGTTGGTCTGCCAGCAGGTGAAATTGCTCGTCAACTGTCTGTGCCGCACAATACGATGTCAGCACATTTATCAGTGCTGGCTCGTGCCGGGTGGGTGGTGTCTCAACGGCACAGTCGGCAGATAATTTATCGCGCCTCACTGTCACATATGGAGGAGGTTATTCAGTTTCTATTGCAAGATTGTTGTGCGGGACATCCAGAATTGTGTGCGTCTCTTATGGACAGTCTGAGCGGATGTGAGCGTGCTAAACCTACTGATGCAGACAGTCTTTCAAATAATCAGTAAGCCCATAACTGATTTAACAAACCTCTTTATTACTAGGGCGTGTCCTCATTTTTAGCTCATTTAGTCAATTTTTTTAAGATTGAGGACATACCCTAAGCATATTCATAAATATAGGTAAAATTACTATGACATCACTAATTTTTCACAATCCAAAATGCGGTACGTCTCGCAATACATTGGCCATCATGAAAGCCTCAGGCGAAAATCCAGAAGTAATTGAATATCTTAAAACCCCACCAAGCCGCGATCATTTAGTTGAGCTGTTGGCAAAGATAAACCTTTCACCAAGAGAGCTGTTACGAAGCAAAGAACCTGTCAATGATGAGTTAGGATTACACAATCCTGAACTGTCTGACGATCAAATCATTGATGCGATGATTGACCATCCCATTTTAATCAATCGTCCTATCGTGGTCACCAATAAGGGCGCGGCATTATGCCGCCCCTCAGAACGCGTATTTGAATTATTAGACAATCCCGTGAGCAGCTTTACTAAAGAAGATGGGGAAGTGATTTATCATGGCAAATAAAACAGCAGATTTAGATGTAGTCGATTTGGGTGATTTGCCCAATATTGATGTAGACAGTATACAATCTATCGATATTGAGCCTTTAATTGGAACAAATGACCCGCGCCATGCGCCTAAAATATTGGTGCTATACGGCTCTCTACGCCAGCGCTCATTCTCTAAACTGGCCAGTGAAGAAGCGAGCCGTCTATTGCGTTGGTATGGTTGTGAGGTTCGAACCTTTGATCCGACGGGTTTGCCATTGCCTGATGCTGCTGATGCCAATCATCCAAAAGTACAAGAGCTGCGAGAGTTGGCGCAGTGGTCAGAAGGTATGCTGTGGGTGAGCCCAGAACGTCATGGCAGTATGACCAGTATTATGAAAGCACAAATTGACTGGATTCCATTGTCATTAGGTGGTGTGCGTCCAACCCAAGGCAAAACTTTGGCAGTGATGCAAGTCAGTGGTGGCAGTCAAAGCTTCAATACGGTTAACCAATTGCGCATTCTTGGGCGTTGGATGCGGATGATTACCATACCCAATCAGTCCTCTATTCCTAAAGCTTTTTTGGAATTTAACGACGATGATCGTATGGATAAGTCTCCTTTATATTTGCGTCTCGTGGATGTTTGTGAGGAGTTGGTGAAATTCACTTGGCTGACCCGTGGACGCTCAGCCTATCTGATTGACCGTTACTCTGAACGGGTAGAAAGCGCAGAGGAGCTGTCGCAGCGCGTCAATCAAAAATCACTCTAATGTATCCTCTCATCATTCATTTTCTAATGCTTGCTCTTACATAATTATTCTTATAATAATTAAGCCTAAAAAGGTTACTCAATGCTGGCATTAACTATCTTTATCGTGACTCTGGTTTTAGTGATATGGCAGCCCAAAGGACTGGGTATTGGCTGGAGTGCAATGGGCGGTGCGTTGATTGCCTTAGCTTTTGGCGTGGTAAAGCTCTCCGATATTGGTATTGTGTGGGACATCGTTTGGGATGCGACTTTTACCTTTGTGGCGCTTATCATTATCTCGCTTATCTTAGATAAAGCAGGATTTTTTGGCTGGGCAGCACTGCATGTGGCTAGGCTTGGCAATGGGCAAGGACGTTTGCTATTTCCTATGATTGTGATTTTAGGCGCGTTTATCTCGGCGTTTTTTGCCAATGATGGGGCAGCATTGCTACTGACACCGATTGTCATCGCTATCTTACTGCGTCTCAAATTCTCACCACCATCTGCTTTGGCTTTCATTATCGCAACAGGTTTCATTGCTGATACCGCAAGTCTGCCGTTAATCACTTCTAATCTGGTCAATATTGTTAGTGCCAATTATTTTGACATTGGATTTGGTCGTTATGCAGCAGTGATGATACCGGTCAATATTGTTTCTGTATTGGCGACGCTCGCCGTATTATGGTTAGTCTATGCGCGGCACATTCCAAAACACTACTCCATTGCTGATTTGAGTGCACCAGAGTCTGCGATTGAAGATCCGCTTGTCTTTAAAGTAGCCTTTCCACTGCTCGCGTTGCTACTTATTGCCTACTTTACGACTGAGTCATTGGGCATTGCCATCTCCTTGGTGACAGGAGTGGCGGCGTTACTGTTAATGGCTATCGCAGGTCGCTGGTGGCAAGGAGGGCGTGATGCCGTTGTTTCTGTATCTGATATCCTGCGTCAAGCACCTTGGCAAATCGTATTATTTTCCATCGGTATGTACTTGGTGGTTTATGGCTTGGGCAATGCAGGATTGACTGCCTATGGTGCTCAAGTATTGAATTGGCTAGGGCAGCAGGGTACGGTCATCGCAACAGTAGGAACTGGATTCCTCTCTGCTATTGTAGCCTCTGTTATGAATAATATGCCGTCTACTTTGGTTGGTGCACTGGCGATTGATAGCGCGCAGGTACCTGCTGCCACTCGAGAGCTCATGATTTATGCCAATGTGATTGGTAATGATTTGGGACCGAAATTCACACCTATCGGTAGTCTGGCGACTTTATTGTGGCTCCATGTATTGGCAGAAAAAGACTATAAAATCAGTTGGGGGCAGTATATGAAGATTGGACTGCTCATTACCCCGCCCGTACTATTGGTCACGCTACTGGCTTTGGTTGTTTGGTTGCCTTATCTGTCTTCATTTTAAAATTTGAGTGAATGTCTTGCGATTAGCGTGGCTATTACGCTGACATCCATTAAGCTCATCGGGTATAATGGCGGCGCATTTTACCTTTTTACCCTTTACTTTTTTTAAAGCGATACGTTTATTTTGCCAAGGATTTATGATGAGTGATCAGCAAGCACAAAAGCAAGCCGCCGCCAAAGCGGCTCTAAGTTATATCGAAGATGACATGATACTTGGAGTAGGCACAGGCAGTACGGTCAACTGTTTGATTGAATTATTACCGACAGTAAAGCTTGCTGGCGCAGTTGCCAGCTCACAGGTCACTGAAGACAAACTTCGTGCCCTTGGTATTGAAATCGTTGATTTGAACTTTGCTGGTACGCTTGATATTTATATCGATGGGGCAGATGAGGTCAATGAGCATTTGCAATTGATAAAAGGCGGTGGCGGCGCGCTCACTCGTGAGAAAATCGTGGCAGCGGCTTCTAACAAATTTATATGTATGGTTGATGAGAGCAAAAGCGTTGAGGTGCTAGGTCGCGAGTTTCCTGTTCCGATTGAGGTACTGCCGCAAGCACGTTCTTATGTCGCACGGCAATTAGCCCGTATGGGCGGTGAGCCAGTTTACCGCGAAGATTTTGTGACTGATTATGGTAATGTTATCTTAGATACTTATGATTTGGATGTGAGTAATCCGATAGCGCTTGAGAAAGAGCTGAATAATATTGTGGGTGTGGTGTGTAATGGTATTTTTGCGGCCAATCAAGCTGATGTATTGCTGAAAGCAGGTAGTAATGGTGTGACGACACTTATTCGTTAAAAAATGCTTACTCGTTAAAAATCGGTTAAGCAGTGTCTTATCGTTCATCAGAAACGAAAAAGGCAGATCACACTAAATGTGGTCTGCCTTTTTCGTACTTACTCTTCCATAAATAGATTATGGCTACATTTTTAAAGTTTTATTTTGTCTTGTAATAAGAATTCCATCAAGGCTTTTTGCGCATGTAAGCGATTTTCGGCTTCATCCCATACCACTGAGCGTGGATCGTCAAGCATATCATGAGAGATCTCCTCACCACGATGCGCGGGTAGACAATGCATAAATACCACTTCAGGATCGGCTTTGTCCAATAGTGATGGCGTTACTTGATAAGCGGCAAAACGGCGCGCACGAGTATTTTGTTCAGACTCTTGTCCCATGCTTGCCCATACATCGGTGACAATTAAATTTGAATCTTTCGCGGCTTCTTGTACGTTTTCGACAATACTGACGCAATGCGAGAAGCGTTTCATCAGCTCAGGGTCAGGCTCAAACCCATAAGGCGCAGCGACGCGTAGCTCAAAACCAAATTGATGAGCTGCTTGCATATAGGATGCACACATATTATTGCCATCACCGACCCAAGTAACGATTTTATTTTCGATACTTCCACGGTGCTCATAATAGGTTTGCATATCAGCCAGTAGCTGACAAGGATGAAATTCGTCAGTTAAAGCATTGATGATAGGCACACTTGAGTATTCAGCAAAGGTCTCAACTTTTTCGTGACCAAAGGTACGAATCATGATGATATCGACCATGCTCGATATGACACGAGCAGAGTCTTCTAGCGGCTCACCACGCCCAAGCTGGGTATCATTTGGCGACAAAAAGATAGCACTACCACCAAACTGACCCATACCCGTCTCAAACGAGATGCGCGTACGGGTTGAGGATTTTTCAAATATCATGCCAAGCGTACGACCAACAAATGGCTGATATATCTCGCCAGCATGTTGCATCTTACGTAATTCGCTGGCGCGTTTTATAAGGTTTTCTAGTTCTTGTTTGGTTAAATCAGATAAGGTCAAAAAATGGCGCAAACTCATAGTAATCCTAGCAGTCGATCGCAGTCAGTGAAACGTCATCAGTCTTTAATAGCATCGCGTCAGTGCGTATACTGGGGTGACAACAAACTTTTAGTATAGCGCAATTAGGCTTAATGTAAATGTCCAATTTGCCGTGATTTATAAGTCTGGCAAACAGACATTACATGAATAGTGACGAGGTCAGCATAATTATACTTGTATGCGATTTGGGCGAATGCTTAGGCGGCATAGTAGCTCATAGCTAATAGTACCTGCATGTGCGGCGACTTCATCGACGTGCGGAGCATCGCCCCACAGTATTACTTTGCTGTCTAACGCAATGTCTTCTGGTGCGGTACTGACATCAATGACAATCATATCCATTGCCACGCGTCCAATGACTGCGCATCGATAGCTTTGATCGTTGGTAGTATCTATAACAGTGACATAGGCTTCATCGCTGATGACACGAGGGTAACCATCACCGTAGCCGACACTCACCAGCGCTGTTCTAGTGTCTTTCTGCGCTGTCCAACGACTGCCATAACCAATAGCATTGTCTGCCTGAACTGTTTGCAGGGCGATAATTTGTGCGCTGAAATCCATCGCTGGCTGTAAGTCTAATTCATGCGCGCTTTTATCAATGACAGGGGCGCTACCATATAAAATAATGCCGGGACGTACCCAATCATAATGATGCTCTGGAAAATTAACGATACCGGCTGAATTACATAATGAGCCTTTGATATCGTTGCTAACAGTCTCTTGCAAAGTGCTTAATACATCTGAAAAACGCTGAATTTGCATCGTATTTAATGGATGAGTGCTGTCATCGGCATTAGCAAAATGTGTGGCTAGTATCAGCTGATATCCCGCTTCATGCAGGCGCTTAGCCGCTGCCATAATATCTTCAGCGTTGAAGCCTAGACGGTTCATACCAGTATTATATTTAAGCCAAACCACTCTGGTCGCACTATTGGCTGGTGGGATATTGTCTAGTGCCCACTGCAACTGCGGCGCATGGTGAATCACGCAGCTAATATCATGCTCAATGGCTTGCTGCCACTCATCAGCGGTAAATGCCCCTTCAATCAAACCAATGGTTTTGTCCCAGCCTAACTGCCGAGCTTCTAGCGCCTCAGTCAAGGTTGCAACACCAACACCGTCTGCTTGTTGCAATGCAGGCAATACCGCTGCCACGCCATGTCCGTAAGCGTTGGACTTGACCATGGCGAGAACTTTAGAGTTTGCTGCCATTTTCTTAACTTGGTTTAAGTTGTGAGTAATGGCTTGTGGTTTGATTGTGATAGTACGCATAATTGGCTTCTTTATAAGTAGAATTATGAAATTATAAAGCCAGTACTGCATCAATTGGGCTAATGCAGCACTGGCTATTTTATTAAAAACTATTTGTTCGCTTATGATTAAGCTTTAGTCTTTATCAGGCTCAGCTTTATTAGGCTAAAATTTTATAAGATTGATTACTCGTCGTTCTCGAAACTGACGTTTTGATAGTATTCTGGTGTTAGGTTAATAAAGCGGGTAAATTGCCCTTCAAAGCCCAAACGTATAGTGCCGATAGGGCCGTTACGCTGCTTACCAATAATGATTTCAGCCACGCCTTTGTGGTCTGTATTCTCATTATAAACCTCATCACGATAGATGAACATAATCAAATCGGCATCCTGCTCAATCGCACCAGATTCACGCAAATCCGACATGATAGGACGCTTGTTAGGGCGGTTTTCTAGACTACGGTTAAGCTGTGATAATGCAATAACAGGGCATTCAAGCTCACGTGCTAGCGCCTTGAGACTCCGTGAAATCTCAGAGATTTCCCCAACACGGTTGCCATCTAGGTTTGGCACTTTCATCAATTGCAGATAATCGACGACGATGGCGCCAAGCTTGCCGTCATGGTTTTTGGCGATACGGCGGCAGCGTGAACGCATCTCAGAGGGTGGCAGCGCTGTACTATCGTCAATATAAAGGTGCTTAGATTGCAAGTGCTGAATGGCATTCATCATTTTTGCCCATTCATCTTCATTCATTTGCCCAGAACGCAGATGCGTCTGATTAATCGCGCCCCATGAGGACAGCAAACGCATGACGATAGACTCAGCAGGCATCTCCATCGAAAACACCACAACAGGCAGATCTTCGTTAAATAAAATACCTTCTGCCAAGTTCATTGCAAAGGTGGTTTTACCCATAGAAGGGCGCGCAGCCACGATGATTAAGTCACCTGCCTGCAAGCCTTGGGTTTTATTATTCAACTCAGCAAACGGCGTCTGTAAACCAATCATGCCATCGGGATTGGATTTTAGCTCTTGAATCTTATCAATAACGTTGGTCAAAACAGCCGTAATACCCACAGGTCCACGTTGTTCAGCGCGTTTATTATGCTGCTCATTGATGCTAAATATCTTACCCTCAACACTGTCTAAAATATCACTGACGGTTTGGTCTTTAGGATTATAGGCGAGCGTAAGCATCTCATTGCCAGTCGTAATCAGTTGGCGTAGAGTAGATAGTTCACGAACGCGCTGAGCATAGGCGGTCAGGTTAAACAAGGTCGCAGGACTTTGGCTCAAAATATCTGCCAAGTAGCTATCGCCGCCTGCACTTTTAAGGAGTTTTTGTGCTTCAAGCCAGTCGTGTACCATGACCGTATCATAGGGTTCGTTGACTGCCGCTAAATGAGCAATAGCATCAAAAATATACTGATGTCGCCCTGCATAAAAATCATCTTTGGTAACGATATCAGCAATCTTGTCGTACGCCTCTTCGATACTCATTAAGGACGCGAGCAATGCCTTTTCAATGTCGATATTGTGCGGCGGTGTCTGATTGAGTAAGTCGTCGGTTTTTTCGTTGTCTGCCATGATTGCCTAATGTGTCAAAAGTCGATATAAAAGAGGGTATAAATGGGTATGTGATATCAGGGTTTCATTGGGTGCTGATACAGCAAATAAAACGCCACATGCCACTATAATTGAAGTACCAAAACCTGAGCTCGGTGTTGACCGGTAAATGCTATAATGAAAAGCGAAAGTTTAACACATAATAGGCTTTTTTCGGCACCGATAGATAACTATCTATTCTAGATGACGGTTGTAATAAGTAAAAAATCATCTATACAATATAAGTGTCAGTACTTATTTTCCCCATAAAAAATACAATAAAATTCACGACTCAATATAAATATAAAGGCGTAGTTATGATGCAAGATATACAAAAAAAATTGCCATTATTAATCACAACTGGTGAGCCTGCTGGTATTGGGATGGATATCGTGCTGCTATTAGCGGCTGAGGGTAAATTGCAAGATTTTGAACGTCCAATTTGGGTCACTGCCGATAGCACCGCTATGACAAAGCGCGCAGATGAGTTGGTTGCAGCTGATGTATTGAAAAACCTTCCCATCTGGCAAACTATTGATATCGATGCCGATGACTTTAATCTTAACGTTGTAGAGCAGATGTCGCAGCCAGATACGAACGTGGATAGTTCTTTTATTCTACTTAATATATCTTGTGCTGAGCCAGTTGTCTGCGGGAAAATTAACACGCGCAATTCAGCAATGGTTGCTAAGCAGTTAGACATTGCCCATCAGTTGGCAACCAACAAAATAGTGGCTGCTATCGTCACTGGACCATTGCAAAAGTCTGCATTGATAGAAGCTGATATTGAGCTATTAGATGGCACAATGTTTAGCGGTCATACAGAGTTTTTTATGCAGCAAAGTGGCTGTGATAAAGTGGTTATGATGCTCGCCAATAAAGCCATGAAAGTGGCGCTTGTTACCACTCATTTACCGCTAAAAGATATCCCTGCTGCAATCACGTCTGACAATGTACGCCAGACCGTACAAATTGTCGTCGATGAGATGAAAGCAAAATTTGGCTTAACGCAGCCACGTATTTTAGTCTGTGGTCTTAATCCACATGCAGGCGAGGGTGGGCATTTAGGCGTCGAGGAGATTGAGATTATCAATCCCGTATTGCATGAGTTTATCAAAGCAGGCGTCGATATATCAGAGGCAATGCCAGCGGATACCTTATTTACACCCAGACATCTAGCCAACTGTGATGCGGTGATTGCTATGTATCATGACCAAGGGTTGCCAGTGCTGAAATCACATGGTTTTGGTGATACCGTTAATTTAACCTTAGGACTGCCGTATATCCGTACGTCAGTTGATCATGGGACTGCGCTTGATTTAGCGGGACGCGGCGGCGCAAGTGCGACTAGCTTATACCAAGCACTACTGATGGCTAATGAGATGGCAGATAAATCGCTTATTAATAGACCTCTTGCATAAGTCAGTGCCTTGGCGAGGTTTTTAACTCAGTATTGGCTAACTTTGGTGTGAATGATGGCCATTTATAAGTCGTCAAACATGACCTGATATAAGTGGTTCCATTATGGCATTCTGTTTTAAGTGGTCTGTTAATGGGTTGAAAAGGTGAATTAACTTGTTCCACTGGTGTATGCATTAATAAATGATTTCGAAAAATTATCCTATTTTTACACTTGGTCCATATTTGTATTGCTCATTCATAGCAATCATTTTCTGTACCACTTCGAAATCATCTATTGTAGAAAAAACATATCTTTCAGATTGTGCGACTTGCAAACTATTTAAATGTTTCAGCTTCTCATCTTGTATAAGATATGAGCTACCATCTTCAAAGCTTTCTGCCATTTCTATGCATGAATTTAGATTTTTTACCGCTTGCAAAAACTCAGTCTCAGTTTGCCCCGCATCATCTAGAACCAACTTCTTTTGAGACGCATCCAATGCGTTGAAAAGATCCACTATTACGTTAGGTTTATTTAATATCTTTGCTGATTCTTGAGTCTTCAACTTGGCAACCGAAGGACAAATTAAACCCAATGTAATATTGGATGACAGTGGAATATAAATCTCTATCCCTTCAAGGGCAATGCCCAAGTTGCCATATACCCCCATATTAATACTGTTGTATAGTGTGACTGGATTATCAGATATGAAAAATGGGTTTTCTTTTGTTGTCTCAAAAAGTATCCAGGACTTTTCTAAAAAAATTGATATTACTTCTTCTTGACTTACTATTCCATTGAGAAAAATATTTTTACGATCGTTTAACCCTTCCGTTCCAAACCCAGTTTCTACTTTCTCACTCGAAGGATGCATTTGTGTGAGACGTATATCAAGAACGCTAGCCATACGCTCTATTAACTGCAAACGTGTATGTGTCCTTGATTGCTGCACAGCTATGAATTCAGCGATTTTGTACTTATCCTCTTCAGATAACCAAGAAATACTTTTTTCTTCAACTATTTTTTTAATTAACGGAGCTGCTTGATCTTCATATACACCAAGAACGGGCTCCAAACTTATTGACGCAGGATCATCTACAAAGTTATAAAATGAATTCATGGTTGTTGCGTTAAATACAGTTTGTTCAAAAACTTTTTCATTCAATTTATCAAAAGTAAACAACCTATTTCTCTTACCACTTGTCTCAAAACTAAACTTATCCAATAAAAATCGGGGTACGGTATGCTGCTTCTTAACATCAGTAGTCATTTTCAAAGTTTTGTTCCTTAGCATATTAAAGTCAAATAATTATTTAGCGTTCCATATCTTTATTAACAAGTATGCTGCATAAGTAACCGATATCGCAAATCTGAGCTGAAATATTTGATATTGAATTCGAGATGCTGACCTTTTGTACACTCAGAAGCATACTGGTACTACAACAGCCAAAGATTCAAGTCCTTACTAGGGAACCTTATATATAACCAACATTATACCAAATGGTTTTAGAACAAAAAAAACACTGTCTCGGTTGCGCTAATGTATGGGTAGTTTAATAATAAAATATCTCAAAAATACAGTGCAATTATGAGCTGTGTTATAATTCATCATTATAAAACTAGCACATTGCTGGCATTGCCTTATCGACCCTCTCTTTTTTATCTATGAAGACTTTTTTATGTCCAAAACATCGTTTGATGCTCAGTCTATTACCAACAGCCTACGCGCTGCCAAACACCAACCGCGTAAGCGCTTTGGTCAAAACTTCTTACATGACCGTAGTGTTATCCGTGAAATTGTTGAGAGCATTCGCCTAGAGCGCAATGACAATTTGATTGAAATTGGGCCGGGGATGGGTGCACTGACTGAGCCGTTATTGGCAGAAGTGGATGCGATGACTGTGGTCGAGCTTGATCGTGATTTGGCAGATAGCCTGCGTATTCGTATCGGTGCCAATAGCCATCCAAATTTTACCATTATCAAAGACAATGCCATGCATGTCGACTATCGTGAACTGTATAGCGAGGAGCGCGGCAAGCTCCGCGTGGTCGGTAATCTGCCGTATAACATTTCTACGCCTATCTTATTTCATTTGCTAAGTTATGCCGATGTGATACAAGACATGCACTTTATGCTGCAAAAAGAGGTGGTCGAGCGTATCACCGCTGACGTCGGCAGTAAAACCTATGGTCGCTTATCAGTCATTATGCAGTACCACTGCCATACAGATTATCTGCTGACCGTCCCACGCGGTGCCTTTAATCCGCCGCCAAAAGTGACCAGTGCGGTTTTTCGTTTGACGCCGCATATCACTAAGCCAATTGTGGCAGAAGATGAAGAGTATTTTGCCTTGGTGGTACGTGAAACCTTTAATCATCGCCGTAAGACACTGCGCGCCATCTTTAAAAAATCAACGTTATTACCAACACTCAGTGAAGCCGATTTTGCAGCGTGTGGTATTGATCCGCAAGCACGCCCTGAAACCTTAAGCGTAAAAGATTTTGTCAATTTGAGCAATCAGGCGAGCACGGTTCAGTTATAACATATTCTTTCTAGCAGCTATAAAAACAGTGAGAAGGGGCTGTTCTCATCGTTTAAATACGTGATGGTCATTGGATGGAAAAAATATTAGCCATTTACTATCATTTGTAAGCTGCTTAAAAGCGAGCAGTTAAAAATTATTGAGGGTTTATGAGTTTTCGTCATCAGTATGTCATCGGTGACCTGCAAGGTTGCTACGCGGCGTACCTTCATTTACTTGAAATATTGGATTTTGATCCTGCACAAGACAAGCTATGGTTTGCAGGGGACTTGGTGGCACGTGGTGAAGACTCGTTAAGTACCTTGCGTCATGTCAAAGCACTTTGCGAGCAAGGGACAGCCGCGACAGTACTCGGCAATCATGATATCAATTTGATCGCTGTCTGGCGCGGTGCGGCAAAGATTAAAAAAAAGGATCAGACAGCGCCTATTTTTGCTGCCGATGATTGCGATGAACTGCTTGAATGGTTACGTCATCAGCCAGTATTGGCTTTTCCTGATGAGCAGACGGTATTAGTTCATGCTGGTATTCCGCCACATTGGAGTATCGAAGATGCCGAAAAGTATGCGCAGCAGTTAGAGTCACAATTGCAAAGTAGTTTAAAACAGCTGGATCGTTTATTGCCAAATTTATATAGCAAGACTGCTGATGACTGGCATCCAGATATTAGCGGCTTTACCAAAATGCGCGCAATTGCCAATTATTTCACTCGTATGCGGCTGTGCAAACAAGACGGCACGTTAGAATTTAGCTTTGCAGCAGGGTTAGAAGCGTCTATGCCAGAGGGGTTTTTGCCTTGGTTTGAATGGCAAGTGCCGCGGACTCGCAAGGTATTATTTGGGCACTGGGCAGCGCTGAAAGGTGAGGTAGACTTACCGTATGCGCGTGCACTTGACGGCGGCTGCGTTTGGGGTAATGATCTATTGGCTTATCGCTTGAGTGATGGAAAAATCATCAGGTCAAGTGTGCACTGCTTACAGCCAGAAACATAATATTAAGGCATGGACTCATTTCTATCTCTGCTTTTAAAATGAGGTCACACCCCAACTATTTTGCTTATTCAAACGATTTATTAAACCACCAAAACCTTCCCATTAGCTGGGTAGGTTTGGTGGTTTTTTGGGTTTAGGTAGTGAGGTTTTAGCATCGCCAGCGGTCTTGTTTTCAGGGTTGCTGTTATCGCTTTCAGGATGGGCAGTCGTCTCATTACCCTCAGTAAAGGCATTATGCGCTTTATCATATTGAATATCACTACTATAAGGGACGCTATTGAGATCCTCATCTATCAGCCCATCATCGAGCTCAATGGTTTTTTTGGTACTGATATGATTGGTGGTGCTGTGTGTTTCCCGACTTTTTAGCGCAGCGTCAGTGTCAGCATTTGAGATGTTATTATCGTAATCTATGTCTGTGATAGCCTGTTCATTTTGCATGCTTTTTTGCTTGGATTTAGGTAGAATTTTTACATCAGACAAACGGCGCACGACATAATTGTTGGGAATAGTTTGTCCTCCTTTATGAGCGCTGGTATCGTCAAAAATCATGTGTCCTTGACTGTCGATACGAGCATACTTCATTGGCTTATCACGTGGCCAGAAAAAGTCTGAAGGATGGGTAAGCATATGGCTGAAAAGCTGCTTGGTTAAACGACTCCACTCCATGAATTTGACTTCTTTAGAGCGCAGTGCCACAAATAAGGCGAGTGAAAAGCTGACCATGAGGTTCACCATGCCGATAAGGGCAACGCCTAAAATAGAAATAAACACAATCTGCCAATCCCACTGGTTGGCAGATATATTAAACAGTCCATGCGCCAAATTCGCCGAGGCAAATGCAATGTGGCGGATATCAATCGGTAAGCCAAATAAATAGCCAATTGTTGCAGTACTACCTAAGAACACCCCGAACAAGAAATTGCCCATAATGGCGCCAAGGTTGGCTTCTATAAAACCGCCCAAACGCTGTAACCAAGTTTTTGGTAGTAGGTGTTGAAGTAGTTTGTGGCGCTGAATACGGGCACCGATTTGGTTATAGACTGCCAAGTTATCGTAGTAACCAGCAATAAGACCAGATAAAAATAAATAGACGCCAGCAATGGCCGCGTGGGGCAATGCCAGTGAGTGAAAGGGGTCAAGATCATGCAGTAAGTGTGCAGCCTTGTCGGTATTGATCATCGGCGCACCAGTATATTGTAGCCATGCAAAAGAGATAATCAGAGCGACTGGTATCGCTAGCATAATATTACCCATAATCGCCACAAACTGGGTACGTAAAATATCGACCACCAATTCTGATAGCTTATTTAACTGATGTGACTTTTTGCCAGAACCGTCCGATATAGTAGAGGCAATTGCCGCCGCCGTCATAGCAGGCTGTTTGGTAGCAACCGTACCATGAACGATATGGATAAAAACAAAACCCAATCCATAAATCATACTATTTACAAAGGCGCGTCCCATCGGTGCGAGGGCTAGGTTATAGGCTAATATCTTAAGCGTTGCCATAAAGGCAATAATAAAACCACCGATAGAGGCTTTCTTGAACATTTTTTGGTAGCCCGATTTATCGGTACTAATATAATGTTCACCCACGCGGCTGGCGTTTTCAGTGACTTTGCGTGACAGCAGCTTGGTATTATTATCAATTAAGTATCCAATACTATAACGGCGGCTAGCAGTGGTAATCAGCGCTTGAATCAACTCAATGAGCGCCTGATCGCGCTTATCATAATTATCTGCTACCAGTTCAGTTAGGATACGCATACGCTGCAAGCTTTGGTCTAAACGCAGCATCATATTGGTCAGGCGAATAGAGATCCCCGTTTTATAAATGCGCTTGCGTATAGTGGCAACGATATCTTCGCATTGTTCAATCATGACCAGTAACGGCGCAGGATCTACTGCTTTTTCGGGCGTAATATCCGTTAAAGTATCAAGCTCATGCGCTTCTCGGTACTGATTGACGTATAAGACTGCCTCTTGATTTTGTGCCACAAATGACGCTGAATAATTCAGCATTTGCGGATAAAATTCCATCAAATCTGGATGCAAGCCAATACCGCTGATACGGTATGACAAAATGATAATCGCGTTCAAAATACTGTTTTTTGCTGTCGCAACTAAGTTTAAATGCTGCTCATCGACTTTGAGTAGCTCAACCAGTTCATCCCATTTGTCTTTTTTAATATTGGCAAGCCAGCGCTCATCAGAGCGTTTATCAAATAAATAACCGACCAATTCTACGACAGAATCTTCTTGTGGCAGTAGCGGTAAAAAACGATGCCCAATAAGGCGACGTAGACTATTAAAAAAGCCCTGATCCGACATGATGCCAGTATCGGTATATAAAGCAATTTGGCGATATTCAATAATCAGTTTTAAGACGAAACTTGACAGTCCATCTGCATATTCTGGATGTTGACGTAAAATATCAATCAGCTCTTGAATGTTTTGATTGGCTAACGTGGGCTCTTTATCGCTCACTCGTAGCTCATCGATTAAGCGCTTGAGTACCGCAGGATCTGGCACATCACTTAAGGCTGTAATCTGTTGTAAAATGTGTTTTATTTCTGACACATTGCATCCCTTGTGGTGGTTATTTCAATCATTGTTATTATTGAGTATGAGCAAAGATATAAGCGCTTTGAATGACTATATTAATTATTAATGTCGCGATATCTACCACTATTGAGTGTTAGGTTTTTAATTTACAGCTCACTAATTTGGAAATTATTAGTTTTAAGCTTATTGGTTTAGGCATTAAAGATATTTGTACCAATCTTAATGTTGTGACTTTGCGTTATTTTAATCGTAACAATGCCTGAGCGGTTAATTATTTTGTTAGCAGTTATTTTGTGGCGCTCATTATATCGATTGTGGAAACCATCGCTGTGATGATATTTTTGGCAAAAAAAGGGACAGTAGCGTGACTGTCCCTTTATCGTAGTGCGGTATGGCTTACTTTATTATAAAAGTAAGAAATTAGCTAGCAGGTACATCAAAGTAGCTAAGATCAAAGTTCATCATTGGATCACTACCAGCTTGAACCATTTGCGCATGAGCATCAATGCGTGGCAAAATACGACCGACGAAATAATCGGCAAGCTTGGCTTTGTTGGTATAAAACTCACCTTTTTTGCCGTTAGCCGCTTCGACCATCAAGGCAAACATATACGAGTAGGCGAGGTAACCAAAGGCATGCATATAGTCAACCGCACAGCCATTGATCTCATTCTTACGCTCACCGATATTGCTAAGCACAGTCGCGGTTAGCGCTTCGATGGTATCTGCAGCATCTAATGTTGCTTGCTTGATACCATGGTCCGCTTGCATATTATTGACAAAATCACGAATTTCACCTAAGAAATGAGTGACGTATTTGCCGTTATTTTTCGCCACTTTACGACCTAGTAGATCGAGTGCTTGAATACCATTGGTGCCTTCATAAATCTGTGCAATACGCGTATCACGGACGATTTGCTCCATACCCCACTCGCGGATATAGCCGTGACCGCCAAATACTTGCTGGCAATCAATGGTGGCTTCTAACGCTTTGTCGGTCAAGAACGCTTTAGCAACTGGCGTCAATAGAGCAACACGTGCGGCAGCAGCTTGAGCGGCCTCTGGATCGGTACTAAACTTCTCTTCATCAAGATTTTTAGCAACGTACATCGCAAAGCAACGTGAGGCTTCGGTATTGGCTTTGGCATTCAACAGCATACGGCGTACATCGGCATGATGAATGATGGCATCCGCTGGTTTTTCTGGACTTTGCAGTTGGGTATCGCTACGACCTTGACCACGATCATTGGCATATAACGCCGCATTTTGATAAGCAAGCTCAGAACCACCAAGACCTTGCAGACCCATGGTGACACGCTCATAGTTCATCATAATGAACATTGATGACAGACCCGTGTTTTCGGCACCAACCATCCAGCCTTTAGCGCTGTCAAAATTCATGACACAAGTGGCTGAGGCTTTGATGCCCATTTTGTGCTCGATAGAGCCAACTGCTAGGGTGTTACGCTCGCCTAAGCTGCCATCTGCATTGACCAAAAATTTTGGTACGACAAATAACGAAATACCTTTTGAGCCTTCTGGGGCGTTAGGGGTTTTTGCCAATACCAAATGAATGATGTTTTCGGTTAAGTCATGCTCGCCGCCAGTGATAAAGATTTTGGTACCAGAGATATCATAGCTACCGTCATCATTAGGGATAGCTTTGGTTTTGATGATACCTAAGTCAGTACCAGCATGTGGCTCTGTCAAGCACATGGTGCCCGCCCACTCGCCATTGTACATTTTTTCTAGGTAAGTTTGCTTTTGTTCTTCAGAAGCCGCTGCGTTTAGGCACAGTGTCGCGCCAACGGTTAGGTTAGGGTAGAGGGCAAATGATTGGTTGGCAGTGAATACCATCTCTTCAGTCAGCATGGTCACCATTTTTGGGAAACCTTGACCACCGTATTCAGAGTTACCGCTTAAGCCAACCCAGCCTGATTCAGCATACTGTTTATACGCTTCTTTAAATCCAGTAGGAGTCGTGACGACGCCATTACCTTCAAAGGTTGCGCCTTCTTCATCGCCGCTGCGGTTGATTGGCAAAAGAATGTTTTTTGACAGTTTTGCCATTTCTTCCAAAATCATATCGACTGTTTCCATATCGACATGAGCTAAGTTTTCGTTGTTTTGCCAAAATTTAGGCGCGTTAAATACATCATTTAAGATAAAGCGCATGTCATTCAGAGGGGCATTATAAACAGCCATAAACATTCCTTTGGTTCAAATAAATAAAATTAAAGTTGTTAAAGATATCAATTGTTCTTTTGGTCTAACCTTAGCGGTTAATAATCAAAGTTTAGCAAATAAGCTTGCACACGGGTGTGTTTCTTCGTGAATTGTGCGTACACCAAAAGTATTGATAAAGGATAGCCTTTATAAAAATAAGGATAGATTTTTACAAAAGGTTAGGTTTTTTGAAAGTGTTGACTCTACTCGTTATTAATTTTAATAGCGCTAAGAAAATCGGCAACACACTTGAGTATGTTGCCGATAAAAATACAGTATTAGCAGTATTTAACGTCTAATTAAAAAGCGAACTGATCAACGTCCATGCTCATGTACGGTTCAACACCAGTGCTGATACGCTGTACGTGAGTGGTGGTACGTGGCAATAGCTTAGCAAAGTAGAACTGCGCGGTTTTTACTTTCGCGTCGTAGAAGGCTTGTTCGCTAGTACCGTTCGCAAGTTCAGTTTGTGCTACTAATGCCATGCGTGCCCATAAGTAGGCTAGCGTTACATAACCGCTGAAATACATGTAATCAACCGCAGCGCCGCCAACCGCATCTGGGTTTTCAGTGGCTTGCATGCCGATGCGTGCAGTCAAATCACCCCATTCTTTAAGGTGTTTGGCAAGTGGGCGAATAAACTGACCCATCGCATCATTTTCTTTGTTTTCTTCACAGAATGTTTGGATGATTTTGACGAAGTTTGCAAGCAGTTTGCCTTGTGAGCCCAATACTTTACGACCTAGTAGATCGAGTGCTTGGATTTCAGTGGTACCTTCGTAAAGACACGCAATGCGTGTATCACGCACGTTTTGCTCCATGCCCCATTCGCTGATAAAGCCATGACCACCATAAACCTGTACGCCATGGTTAGCCGCTTCTAGACCAGTTTCAGTCAAGAACGCTTTAGCAATAGGTGTCAATAGTGACAACATTTGATCAGCAAATTTAAGCGCATCGCCTTCGCCTTTTGCGACGGTATCGGCAAAATGTGAGAGGTAATAAACCAAAGCACGACCACCTTCGGCAAAGGCTTTTTCAGTCAACAGCATGTTACGAACCGCTGGATGTACAATGATAGGGTCAGCGACTTTTTCAGGGGCTTTAACACCAGATAATGAACGCATTGCTAGACGATCTTTGGCATAAGTCAATGAGCCTTGGAACGCATATTCTGCTGCGGTTAAACCTTGAACTGCGGTACCAATACGCGCCACGTTCATAAAGGTAAACATGCACTGTAGACCACGGTTTTCTGGGCCAATCAGATAACCCGTTGCGCCATCAAAGTTCATCACGCAAGTGGCTGAGGCTTTGATACCCATTTTGTGTTCGATAGAGCCACAAACGACGTTGTTGTTTTCACCTAGGCTACCATCTTCGTTGACCGTTACTTTAGGAACGATAAACAGTGAGATGCCTTTTGTGCCAGCAGGCGCGCCTGGTAGACGAGCCAATACAATGTGAATGATATTGTCCGTTAAGTCATGCTCACCCGCTGAAATGAAGATTTTTTGACCAGTGATGCTATAGCTACCATCTTCTTTAGGCTCGGCTTTGGTGCGGATAATACCTAAATCAGAACCTGCATGTGCTTCAGTCAAGCACATGGTGCCTGACCATTCGCCGCTGACCATTTTTTCTAGGTAGGTTTGTTTTTGCTCGTCCGTACCGTGATGCTCGATGGTTTGAATGGCACCATGCGATAAACCAGGGTACATAGAGAATGACCAGTTAGCTGTACCAACCATTTCATTAATGACGGTTGATAATGAGAACGGCATGTTTTGACCACCGAAGTCTTCTTCAGCAGATAAGGCTGGGAAGCCAAGCTCACAATAGGCTTTATAGGCTTCTTTAAAGCCCTTTGGCGTAGTGACTTGACCATTGTTAAACTGGCAGCCTTCAGCGTCACCACTTTGATTCAATGGTGATAGCTCATTTTCAGCAAAGCTTGCCGCCATTTCAAACAGACTGTCCATTAGCTCGCGATCCGCTTCTTGGAATGCTGGCAGGGTTTTATAATGGCTTTCGCTGTCGAGTAACTCATGCATCACGAATTGAATGTCACGTAAGGGCGCTTTGTATTGCATAACTTCCTGTCCTTTTGAGAATATAACCCATCATCATCAAGGGTAGGCACATGACTGCACTGTTATTTAGTGCACAAGTCCAGCCCATATTAATCTAACGAGCCCAAATAAATGCTAGGCAATAATGCAGATTGACGATGTTGTCGGCTATATAAAATAGTATTGAAAAGAATGGCGATGGTTAGAGTAAGCTTGAAACTTAATAAGCTCTAACAAATTCACTATAAAAGATAGGCTTTCAGAGGGGATTATACAAGTTTGGTGACAGCACTGATAAGTCATGAACCTATCTTGCATCGGTTATACAATCGACGTTAGGCGTTAAGAGGAAATGCGAATAACCATATGAAAATACTAATGATACTGGATAAATAAGCATCCGTTAAAGGGGGTTTATTTGGCGGCGTACTGCTGAATCAACATCTCAGTCGCAGCCTCTGCTGGCACTGGTTTGCCAAACCAATAGCCTTGACCCTGTTGACAGCCCATTTTTAGCAACACATCGCGCTGTTGTTCGGTTTCGATACCTTCGGCGACTACCTGCATATCAAGTGCCATTGCCAAGTCTAAAATAGCTTTTACAATGGCATGTTGGGTACGATCGGTGTCGATGTTGGATATAAAACTTTTGTCAATTTTAATGAAATCAAACGGATATTCTTGTAAGTAACTCAAAGAGGCATAACCGGTGCCAAAGTCATCCAACGCCAGACAAATCCCCAGTTCCTTGAGCAAATTAAGCTGTTTTTTGACATTTGCATGACGCTGAATTAAGGATGATTCGGTGACTTCAATATGTAGCTGATGCGCAGAAATACGGTGTTGCACCAATAAACTGCTCACCATCTCAGAAAATTCAGGGTGGCTAAATTCGGCGGCATCTGCATTGATACAGATATGTTGACAAAACCCTTGCTGTTGCCAAGTCGATAACTGCTTAGCAATTTGAACCGCCATGTGCGAGAACAACTCAAACGACAGTTTATGAGTGATAATGGCATTGATAAAATGTATCGGCTTTAGCAGTCCGCGAGTCGGGTGTTGCCAACGTACCAGCGCTTCAAAACCAATAATGATGCCAGTAGCCAGCTCAAACTTTGGTTGATAATAAGGAACAAACTGATTTTCAGTGGTGGCGGCTCTAAGTTCCGCCTCTAACTGCAAGCTACCCGCAGTGGCTTCGTCAATGGTCGTATCATACCAGCAAATGTCATCACCGCCTTGCTGCTTGACATAATGCAGCGCTTTTTCAGCCTTGGTCAATAATCCTGTCACTTCGTCGTCGTTAGTGGGAAAGTAACTGACCCCGACGGAAATATGACAATAAATCTTGGCGTCTGTCGCAGTGTTTTCATCTAAGGAGAAGGGGCGTTCACACATTTGCATCAAGCTATCTAGCTGATGACGTACCATATTAGCGTCATTGAATTCGAATAATAACGCAAAATCATCGCCGCCAAAATGAGAAAAACACTGTAAATTATCGAGCTTGAGGTTCTTCAGGCGTGTGACAAAGTTTTTTACCAAAGCGTTGATGCCGTCAGGGCCAAGCAAACTTGCTAGATTGCGATAACGGTCAATATTAAAGCGTACAATTACGACTTCTTGATAGCTGTCCAACAATAGGTCGCTGGTCTGACTCAAGAAAACTTTACGATTTGGTAACCCAGTCAATTGATCATAATTGAGCAAATGCGCCACTTGCTTTTGATCTTTGACGACCGCGGACATATCACGCACCATACCGATATAGTAAGTTCTATGATTGACACAGATTTTGCGATAAGTCATGTGACAGTCAAGTATTTGTCCATAACGGTTCAGCATCGAAAAGTCGTTTTCATAAAAACCATTGCAGTCTAGATGGTCAGTGATATCTGCTAAAACGGCCCTTTCTTCATCTGATAAAAATTCTGCTGCATAAACACCAAGTGGTCTGCCAAGCAAAAATGACTCACTGTAGCCAATGATAATCTCATAACTGGCATTGACCGATAGATAGCGTAAATTGGCATCCAAGATGAATATGGCATCATCAAGCTGCTCACATAACTCGGCCAGCAGTTGCTGCTTGTCTGCGATTGAAATAGGGGCGAAAGCAGTCATAGTTGGACTCATCATATCGAAATAGAGCAGCAGTTAGGATTACGCATAGGGTATTTACCCATAATAGCTCAAAGCATGCAGAGTCGCCAACGCCACCACGGGTGCAGTCTCGGTGCGTAAGATTCTTGAGCCAATTTGCCAAGGTTCAAAACCAGCTTTGGCTGCTTGCTGGCATTCATCAACGCTCAGACCACCTTCAGGGCCTATTAGCAGCTCAATATAAGGAGATTGTTGCGTTAAGACTGTTGGTAGCGACCTAGGCATTGCTGGTTGTCCTGCAGCTGGTACGCTCAGTTGCAGACGCAAATCTGCTGGTTGTTGTAATATTTGATAATAAGGGTCTTGGCTAAGGGTTGTGACAATAGTGCTGGTAGTAGGAGGACAAACGTCCATTTGCGCATCGGCAGAGTGGGTCACTGATTGTTGTAACCAGTCGTTTATGGACACAGGTGCAATAATAAGCGGTGGACGGTTAAGACCGCATTGTTCACACGCGGCAATGGCAACTTGCTGCCAATGTGCCAGTTTTTTTTCTACTTGGGCAGGCTTTAGATTGACCTCGCCATGATGGCTACTTAGCAATTGAATGGCAGTGACACCAAGCTCGGTGGATTTTTGAATCGCATAGTCCATGCGTTCACCGCGGCTCATCACTAGACCGATTTTAGTGAAGACAGCGGCACTTCGGTCAATATCTACATGTGCTAATAATGTCACAGTGGCGTGTTTTTTGCTGATGGCTTGTAGCTGCACCTGATACTCGCCGCCAAAGCCATCGAATAATATGCCTTGATCGCCAATATTAGCACGCAATACACGGCACCAATGATGGACGATACTCTCTGTTAATTCGGCACTATCTCCAATAGCTAAGGTGCTAAGTTGAGGATGGAGTGAGCTTCTTTCATCACTGATGTCATTGCTGGTGTCATAAAAAAAACGTCGCACAGTTGCTTAGTCCTATTGTTTGAATAATATTTTCAAATATCTTAGCAGAATATCGTTTGAGAGGGTAAAGGGATTATCTTTAGTAGAATTTACATTAGTGCAATTCTTATACCAAAAAGACTGGCGCTCCTAGGAACGCCAGTCTTTAAAAAATACATTCGATAAATACGATGAGCAATTAAGCTAAGCCGAGTGCTTCAACCAAGCGCTTGTTTGGCTCAACCTTATTCATGCTATAAAAATGCATGGCAGGTACGCCCTCAGCAATTAAGCGCTCGCATAAACGATAGACCACATCAAAACCAAATTCACGAATGGCTTTGCGGTCATCGCCAAGGTCAGACAACTGCTTACGTACATAACGCGGAATATCAGCGCCACAGCTATCGGCAAAGCGTACCAAATTACTTGAGTTAGTAATTGGCATGATACCAGCGATTAAAGGCTGAGCAACCGTATCGATACCGCGCTTCTCTAAGGTATCACGCAAATATAAGTAACTATCAGCGTTATAGAAAAACTGAGTAATCGATGCATTAGCACCCGCTTGGTATTTATTGACCAAGTTGTCAACATCAAATGCAAAGCTACGCGCTTGTGGATGCATTTCAGGATACGCTGCGACCTCGATATGGAAATGACTGCCTGAATATTCACGGATAAACTTCACCAAGTCTAACGCAAACGGCAGCTCGCCCATACCGACTTGACCTGATGGTAAATCACCACGTAGGGCGACTAAGCGCTTGATACCCAAATCTTTATACAGATCGAGCAATTCAGCGATTTCCGCCTTATCATCACCGATACAAGATATATGCGGCGCAATATCAGTATCGCCGCGTGCGCATAGTGCTTGGACGATATCTAAAGTGCGATTTCGGGTTGAACCGCCAGCACCGTAAGTCACCGAAAAATACGCAGGTGATAGCTTATTCAACTCATCATAAGTACTGAGTAGTTTTTCATGACCTAGTTCGGTTTTGGCAGGGAAAAACTCAAAGGAGAAAGCAGGCTTAGTCACAGTCTGGCTCCTTTTAGTATTTGTAAGCGTCAGGCTTAAATGGACCTTCGACAGGCACACCCAAATACTCTGCTTGTTTTTCAGTCAGCTTAGTCAACGTACCGTTAAAGCCAGCAACCATCGCCGCAGCGACTTCTTCGTCGAGCTTCTTAGGCAGTACTTTGACGTATAAATTGTCAGTACGTGCGTCGACTGGCAAGTCAGCAAACTTTTCTTCGAACAAGTACATTTGAGCCAACACTTGGTTAGCAAATGAGCCGTCCATCACGCGTGATGGATGACCAGTGGCATTACCAAGGTTAACCAAACGACCTTCAGCAAGCAAAATCAAGTAATCATTTTCATCGTCCGAGCGGAAGATTTGATGGACTTGTGGCTTAATCTCAACCCAGCGCCAGTTGTCACGCATAAATTGCGTATCGATTTCAGTATCAAAGTGACCGATGTTACAAACAACCGCACCAGGTTTCAGGGCTGCTAGCATATGTCTGTCACAAACATGGTAGTTACCAGTAGTCGTGACAATCATGTCAGTGTCTTCAAGCAGACGGGTGTTGATGTTTTCTGCGCCGCCAGTGTTATCACCATTGGTGTAAGGTGATAATACTTCAAAGCCGTCCATACATGCCTGCATGGCACAGATAGGATCAACTTCTGAGACACGTACAATCATGCCTTCTTGACGTAAGCTTTGCGTAGAACCTTTACCAACATCACCATAACCGATGACTAGAGCACGGCGACCAGCAAGGAACATATCAGTTGCACGCTTAATGGCGTCATTTAAACTATGACGGCAGCCGTATTTATTGTCGTTTTTAGACTTAGTAACCGCATCGTTAACATTGATAGCGGGAACTTTAAGTGTGCCTTTATTTAGCATTTCGACTAAGCGATGGACGCCAGTAGTAGTCTCTTCTGAGATACCATGGATGCTGTCAAGAAGCTCGGCATAATCATTATGAATCAATGCGGTCAAATCACCGCCATCATCCAAGATTAAGTTGGCATCCCAAAGCTGACCTGACGCTTCACCGCCAACGTGGATTTGCTGACGTAAGCACCATTCGTACTCTTCTTCTGTTTCGCCTTTCCAAGCATAAACAGAGATACCAGCAGCGGCAATTGCAGCAGCAGCATGGTCTTGAGTTGAGAAGATATTACATGAGGTCCAGCGTACTTCCGCACCTAGCGCGACGAGTGTCTCGATAAGTACAGCAGTCTGGATGGTCATGTGGATACAGCCAGCGATTTTCGCGCCTTTAAGCGGCTGATCGGCTTCGTAGCGACGACGCAAACCCATTAGGGCAGGCATTTCAGCTTCGGCAAGGGTGATTTCACGGCGACCGTAGTCAGCAAGGCTGATGTCGGCGACTTTATAGTCAGTAAAAGAGGGATCGATCGTATGGGCAGATGGGGTGTTAGACACTGCGTCCATAATATGCTCCTATCAGTGGTTAAGGTATGATAAAAAGAATAAAAACGCAGGTGTCGTTATTTGCGCTGTCAATAATCAATGAGATGATTGTTTAACAGTTACCGAGCCTAACATAATGACTGATTAGCAGGGCTTTAAAGCCTAAATGCACTACCAGATATTATGGCGCAACACCTCTCGGAGGTCGTTATTGTAATTGATGGCGGTTAATTTGTCACCTATTGGCTGATATAAATGGTAAGTCGACAAGTCATAAAAAAGGCCATCGATTGATGACCTTGATTATTTATATACATGCTATGTTGTGACGCTAAATATTTTAGAACCAGTTATAAGTAAGTGAGCCGAAATAGC
Source organism: Psychrobacter sp. AOP30-A2-5 (assembly GCF_052378115.1). Classification (NCBI taxonomy): domain Bacteria; kingdom Pseudomonadati; phylum Pseudomonadota; class Gammaproteobacteria; order Moraxellales; family Moraxellaceae; genus Psychrobacter; species Psychrobacter sp. AOP30-A2-5. The sequence goes on from NZ_JBQSXK010000005.1 coordinate 93,135, forward strand.
TGGTGCCTTCTGTGGCATAGATGTTACCGAACTGGCTTGAAAGCGTATAGTCTTCATCAGTGATATTATCTACCCGCAAGTTAGCGCGAAGATTAGGATTAATATAAACTGCACCGCTTAAATTAAGCAAGGTATAGCTATCAAGTTTATTGTTTTCGGCCGTGACTCTATCATCTGTGTGTTTGGCTTCGAGGCGAACATCGAACATCGGCTGTTGATAACCCACGTAAATCAAACCACTGTTTTTAGGACGGTAGGCGAGCTGTTGATCGTAGCTGGCGCTATTTGCCGTTTTGTCCTTCGCATCTAAGTAGTCATAACCGAGACCAAAGATAAAGTCGTTCATATTCCAGTCTGAAGTCAAACTTAATCCTTTGATTTTCGCTTCACTGATATTTGCCGCATTAGAAATCAGGTCTTCTGCATCGGTGTAATAGCCTGTCAATCGTGATGTTTGAGCATCATTTGCGTATTCAACGAATACTTCGGTGTTTTTCGTTCTTTCGGGTTTAAGGTTGGGGTTACTGAAACCCGGCCAGTATAAGTCATTAAACGTTGGGGCACGAAAACCTGTAGCATAGTTGGCGCCAATTCGCATACCTACCAACGGGCGTATAGCCGCTCCTAAATTGTAGGTACTCTCATTGCCATACTGAGAGTTGTCGTCTAAGCGATAGTTGGCTTGTAGGTCATAATAAGTGTCCGCGAGCTGATAACCAACAAAGGCACTTTTGACCGTTCTGTCGTCGGGGTCATAAGGGGTCTGTACAGGAGGAGTGGTGTCAGGGTAAGGTGGATAGACTAAAACATCTGACGCGTCTAGCTTTTGTGACAACCATTCTGCGCCAACAGTTACAGTACCCGGTTGCGCGTCAATACTGGTCTCTAAACGTGCTTGCTCTTGCGTGGTATCGTACTGACTTCCTTCTTGGTAATTGATAGAGTAGGTGTCATGAGAAGTCGATTTATCGATACTTTGACCATAGCTAAGTTTACTGACTGTTAAAGGCGTTTTATATTGAAGATAAGCATTTGCACTGCCATTTTTTTGATCTGAATAAGCATTTGGAAACGCATTTCCTGCCGAGTCAATATCAGTGGTAGAGTCAGTATACAAGGCGCTCAACCCCGCGCTAAGCGAATCTGAAAGCTTGTGCTGCAATGCCAAACTGGCGTTAGTAGATTTAAAGCCATCATCGTCCGCATTATAATCAACAGATTCGGGGTTGGCTATGACGTTAAAGCCGTCTGTTTCGTTGCGACTGACGCCCAAGCTCATTGATGAAGTTGCATTTTTAAGCTGACCTGTAATGCCTATTTGGTAATGATTGTTACTGCCATAACCAACAGTCGTAGAAACATGGGATTTATCGACACTATTGCCTTTAGTAAAGATTTGAATGACACCGCCCATGGCATCAGAACCATAAATACTAGAACCTGAGGCGCCGTATAAAATCTCAATACGATCAAGTTGATCTGCTGATAATAGATTTAGAGAAGGGCTACCTAAAGAGATAGAGCCATAGCGTATCCCATCGATAATTACCAAGACTTGCTTACTATCAAAGCCGCGCATATAAAAATTACTGGCTGTGCCCATACCGCCACTTTGCGTGATATTAATACCGGGCTGATTCTTTAATACATCAGTTACTGTCTGACCCTGATAACGTTGTAGCTCTTCTTGATCGATTACGCGAGTTTGGGCAATTACATTGCTGGTTTTAGTGGGAGTACGAGTTGCTGTTACGATGATTTCATCAAGCTCAACTTGTGGTAGCTCGCTATCGTTAATAGTAGCAACGTCAGGTGTCACTGCCATTGCTGTGTTAACCGCAAGTAAACCTAGTACGCTCAAGATACTCAAACGAAGGTAGGTACGTGAAGATGAACGTGATAAAGACATAGTCAATTCCAAAATAATCATATTAAAAAATGCAGGGAAAAAAGTAACCATATTGACGTTAATATGGCTAAAAATTACAAAAAACAGTGGACAAGCAAAACTGCGTTCATTATCTACAAAACAGACCGCTTTATAAACCACTTTAACCTAATGTTTATTCACGGTAAGCTGAGTAGTTTTCATGATAGATTGCGGTTTATTCATTTAATGATTGTCACTCTCATTCATAGGAGGTATTTACAAGGAGTGTCGTGAAAGGTGATAAAAAATCAGAAGCCATAAGCAAAGGTGAGAGTAGATAATTCACATAGATGACCATAAAAACGTGTAATCAAAAGCACTGCTGTTATAAATAATTGCTATTATAGGGAAGCACTCATTTGTTCTTCGTTGTACCATTCATAATGCTAAGAGGTTTGTTTTGTCTATTAAGTATCGCCTGATTCCTATGATTCCCAGTCCCGAGTTGTCTTCACCATACTCAACCATCAAAATGCCACTAATGGCAATTTTATTTTTGCTTGTGATGCTGTTGAGTGCGTTGTTGCCCAATAATGCATTTGCTGCTGAAGCTAGCGCACTGGGAATGGGTGGCAGTACCAGTGAGGAGTCGGCGAGTACGCCGATACCAGATTCATTCGGACGCGATACACCGCGCCATACCGTACAGGGCTTCATCAGTGCGTTAGGTGAAAATGACTATCTGCTGGCGAGTAATTATTTAAACTTATCAAAGTCTGACAATCCAACCACAATCGTTCGTCAATTCAAGCAAGCGCTGGATGCAGGCGGGCGTTTTCAGCCTGATTTGCAGATTAATAATACGCCTGAGGGCAACCTAACTGATCAGCTACCGCCAAGCCAAGAAAACGTCGGTGCGATTAATGTGGGTGAAAAAAGTGTGCCACTGATACTTGAAAGAGTGGTATCTAAGCAAGGAGAGCAGTACTGGCAGTTTTCTACAGATACGCTCAGTTCAATACCAGAAGTCATAGAAAATACCGAACCAACGTTAGTGTCTCGCTATACTTTTGATTCCTTAGAAGGCAAAAAGCTGTTTGGTTATCAAGTGGCGGATTTAGCCGCAGCGTTAATGATGACTGTCGGCAGCTTTGTATTTACTTATATCATGGTATGGCTGCTGTACCATCTATTACGCATCGTCTATCCTCGTGTGCGCGGCGTACCATTGCCATTACCTGATAAGGTCGTATTGCCTCTGGCAGTGGTCATCATGGCGCTGATATTGTCAGAAGTGATGGTGTATGCAGGCGTGTCGGTGACGCTACGTGAACCGATCAATCGTTTTACCGAGATTGCATCTTGGCTTGCATTGACTTGGTTGCTGTTACGAGTCATCGATGCCATATTCACTCGTGCGGTAAATTTAAGTTATAAGAAAAATTATACTGAACGTGTCTCAATCTTGGGGCTGCTACGCAAAGTGGTCAAAGCGTTGCTGCTGATCTTTGCCGTGATTGTTATCTTCGGCAATTTGGGTTTTGATTTGACCACGGGTATTGCCGCCTTGGGTGTGGGTGGTTTGGCATTAGCACTGGGTGCGCAAAAAACCATCGAAAACCTTGTTGGTAGTGTCGTGGTCGTGGCGGATTCGCCCGTACGTATTGGTGATTATTGTAAGTTTGGCACTTATGAAGGCACAGTCATTGATATTGGTATTCGCTCATCACGTGTGCGCACCTTGACGCGCACTGTTGTGACTGTACCAAACGGTGATTTCTCATCAATGCAGATTGAAAATTTTACATCCCGCGATATGTTTCGCTTCTTCCATCAGTTATATATTAAACGCACTGCTGATATTGATGTGGTATTTAAGATGGTCAAGGACTTGGATGAGTTTATAGATGAGCATTATTTGACCAACCAAGAATGGAATCAGGTCAATATTTTAGAGCTACGTCAAGACTGCTATATCATTCAATTACAGGCGTATGTTAATGCTAATGGCGTGACTGAATTCTATGACAAACAGAACGTTTTATTTGTTGATTTATTGAACCAAGTGGCGAAATATGATGTCGAGCATGCTTTGCCAACGCAGCAGCTTATTGTCAATCAAACTGAGCTTGAGCATCACATAGAAAACGAAATTGAAGATAAGAATAAGGAAGACAACGTCGCGGAAACGACAAAAGATATGTCAAATGATGACCATACTGATGATGATGCTAGCGACAATAAGGATAACAGCAACGATGATAAGCATGCCGTGGACTTGAGTAAAGATAACGTCAAGACAAATGAAAAGGGCAGCCAGCAAACGACTAAATCCGTAGAGAGTAAAAAAGACAATGCGTTAAAGGCATTGAGAAATAAAAGCCGTATGATAAAGAAAATCAAGTTCAAGTACGCAAAAAGAAAATCTGGCTTTTCTATATGGAATCAGCCATAAAATTATGGATTAAAAACTGTATAAGATAAGCACTTGAGGTAAGTATCAAGCGTTTATCTTATACGATCCACAAAAATTAGAACAGCAAAGAAAACGAGTGCTAGACTAAGCTTAAGCTAAGCGAGTTTGATAAGGTGAATCATCACTTGAGTATTTGGTATTATAAAGGAACAGCGGTTTGATTACGTAATAAGCCGTAGTATGACCATAGCAATAGACTGGCAGCGCTGCGATGTGGCGACCAATCTTGTGTTAGATTCTTTAACTGTTTTGGCGTTGGGCGTTCCGTTAAGCCTAATAACGCCATCGCCGCTACTTTAATTGCTAGATCATCGACCGCAAGTACGTCTGCACGTTTCAGTGAGAATAATAAATACATTTCAGCCGTCCAGATGCCAATACCAGTAACGGCCGTCAGCACTTCTATTGCTTCTTCATCAGGCATAATTTCTAACGCAGCAAAGTCTATATCATGATCGACTAATGAGCGAATATAACGGGTTTTTTGTTTAGATAACCCTTGCGCTCTTAAGTCCTCATCTGTTGCTTTGATAATTGCCTGTGGATTCGTTAAGGCGGCATCAAGTAGTCTTTGCCAAATACTGGCTGCTGCTGCCACAGACAGCTGTTGACCAACCATTGCTCGCATCAACTGCTCAAACCCACCGACATTATGCCGTAGACTGGGCATACCAACTTGTTCATAGATAGACAAAAATCTTGGCTCGATAACAATCAAAGCCATGATATGTTCATGTAGCTGTTGCGTGTTCTCAATGATCTGTATGCTCATAAATGTCCGATCCTAACTTATGCAAATACCGCTATCGTTAGATGTTAAATATAGTGGCTGTAGTAGATAAGGATTAAATAGTGATTTTAAAATGAGCATAACAAAAAGGACTGCCAATAAGCAGTCCTTTTGATTCTTCATACTAACTCTAACACTAAAAATTATTCACCATCAGCTTTAGATTTTTTGAGCAGTACCAATACAGCACCGTTACCACCATCTTTTGGCGGTGCAGAGCAAAATGCCAATACTTCTGGTAGTTGACGCAGCCAACCATTGACGCAGGTTTTTAAAATGGCTTCACTGCCTTTACCATGGACGATTTTTACCATGGTCTCGTTTTTCTGTTTCGCTTGGCTTAGGAGTTGAGTCATGGCCACGCGTGCTTCTTCGATGGTACAACCATGAATATCTACGGCGTCATACCAACGTAGCTTACCTTTTTTAAGCTGATCAAAGATTTTATTCTGCAAAGTCGGCTGTTTGTAAGATAAATAGGCCTCAGCAGCGACAGGGTTGAGTAGTGCTTGCATATCTGACAAGCCAGCTCCCAAATCACTCGCTTCACTACCTTGCGCAGCAGCACGTTTAGACAAGGTGGTCGCATCAGGCTTGCCCGCTTTGCTAGCATTGGCAGGTGAGCGTACGTTTTTGTCTTCAAGCTGATTGACGCCATGCATTGCTTGCATAAACAGAACTTTGTCATCGTCAATATGCTCGCTAGCCATTTGCTTGACAGTCTTGTTTACTTGCTTTTGCGTGGGCAATGATACAGGCTCAGTAGGCTTTTGGTTTTCATCTTCAGGCGAATTGGTATCGCGACCCTTGCTAAGTTGGCCTTTTAGCTCTTTGAGCTGGTCTTGCATTTCTTTTGAAAATAGAGAGTTTGACATAGAAGTTAACGTATCGTTGGTTGATGAATGATTGATTTAAACTGTTCAGTAGACTTAAGCCACTTTACCCGTCTGCTGCGACGCCCGCAAGTAAGGATTGTAACGCTTGTCCAGGATGATCAGTCTTCATGAACTGTTCACCGATTAAGAAGTGCTGAATGTCATTATCTAACATCAAACGAATATCAGCGCTATTATGAATGCCACTTTCGGTGACGATAAGCGGTCTAAGCGTACTATCCACATCAGCCGCCAGTGCGTCGATTAAAATATTTTTTAGATCCAGCGTGGTTTGCAAGTCGACATCGAAAGTATTCAAATCACGATTATTAATACCGTAAATATTATGCGCTGAGCGCGGTAGCTGGAGTGCACGTTCAAGTTCGGCTTTAGTATGGACTTCTATCAATACATCCATACCCAATTCGATACTTAGCGCATGCAGCTCTTGTACTTGGATGTCGTCAAGGCAGGCCATAATGAGTAGAATACAGTCAGCGTCCATCAGATAAGATTGATAGATCTGGTACACATCTATCATAAAATCTTTACGCAGTATCGGTAGGCTTACCGCATTAGCTGCTTGAATAAGATAGCTATCATCACCTTGGAAATAATCGCGATCAGTCAATACAGACAGACAGCTGGCACCTGCTTGCTCGTACTGCTTGGCAAATAGGGCAGGCGCGAAGTTGTGATTGATAACGCCCTTAGAAGGAGAGGCTTTTTTAATCTCAGCGATGATACCAATACCATGCTCTTTAGTGCTAGCCGCTCGCAGCGCCGCCGCGAATCCACGACGTGGTTTGTTATCCGCCGCGACTTGCGCTTGTAAATCTTCAAGAGATAATGCCTCGCGTGCGGCATTTATTTCTTCCACTTTAGTGGCGACAATGCGTTGCAATACGGAAGGAATATCGGTCTTGGTTTCTGTATGAGTCATGCTGGTATCCGAATATCGTTAAATGTAAATAGACAAAATAGCTAGAGTGCACAGTAATGGTGCTTAGCCGTTAAGCAGGAGTCACTAGTTGCTGCGTGTATGTGGCGAGAGACTCAAGCTTGAGTAGAGCATCACCATTCTGAATGACTGTTTGTGCCCGGCTCACACCATTAGCATAGTTGCTGGCAAGTCCTGCGGTATATATGGCCGCGCCTGCATTTAGTGCAATCATATCACGTGCTTTAAGTACAGCACGGTCTTGAGAGTTTTCTCCTGATAGAGCCGCGCGAATCAGCTCAAGACTTTGCGCTGGAGAATCTACATCGAGACCGATAAGGGTTTGTGACTCAATACCTGCATCTTCTGGCATCATCTCATAAACAGATATCTCACCGTCTTTTAATTCAGCGACAGTGGTTGAGGTAGCGAGACTGATTTCATCCAAACCGTCTTTTGCGCCCACAACCATGACATGACGTGCGCCTAAGTTTTTCATGACTTTAGCGATAGGCTCGCACAGCTGAGCGGTAAAGACACCGATCACCAGATTGGGTGTGCCAGCAGGGTTGGTTAATGGTCCTAAAATATTAAAGATGGTACGCGCTTTGAGCTCGCGGCGTACTGGATTGGCATAACGCATCGCACTGTGATGATTGGGTGCAAACAAAAAGCCGATACCTTGGTTTTCGATACATTCTTTAGATTGCTCAGGGGTAAGTGCCAGACTGATACCTGCTTGCTCAAGCAAATCTGAGCTACCAGAGTTGGTAGAGACGCCGCGGTTACCATGTTTTGCCACTTGCGCACCAGCAGCGGCAGCAACCAATGCTGATGCAGTAGAAACGTTGAATAGATTGGCACCATCACCGCCAGTTCCGACGATATCGACTAAGTAATCACAGCCCCGTGGTTCGATATTGGCTGCTAACGCACGCATTGCACTGGCAGAGGCAGTAATCTCATCGATGGACTCACCTTTCATACGCAGACCAGTCAAAATAGCACCCATCATGGCGTCGCTACATCTGCCTTGCATGATAATCAGCATCACCTGATACATCTCATCAAAGGTTAAATCAATGTGCTGAAAAATTCGCCCCAAAGCTGTCGTCAGTAGCGTATGTGTGTCTTCATCAGACAGTTGAGCAATATTAGTTGGGGTAGGGCTTTCATTTGTTTTTGTTGTACTCATTATGATCTCTCTTAATATTTTTATACGTTAATTTTAAATTATCAATAGAATAGGTTTTATTTTAATTTTGTTATTAACCCCTTTTTTAGGACATGCTTTACTAAACTGTTAGCCGACTTGTGGTAGTTCATCTGAAGTTAGGACTGACAAATGATGCGTTTGCAAAAAATTGTTGAGCAGCTGATAACCTGCTTCGCTTAAGATAGACTCAGGATGGAATTGTACCCCTTCTATCGCAAACGTTTTATGACGGATACCCATGATCTCTTCAATACTGCCATCACTGTTTTGTGTCCATGCGGTCAGCTCAAGACAATCGGGCAGGCTGATTTTATCAATGACAAGCGAATGATAGCGCGTGACTTGTACGGGATTAGGCAAGCCTACGAAGACACCTTGGTCAGTATGATAAACGGCGGATAAGCGGCCATGCATGACTTCACCAGCCTTGACCACTTGTCCACCAAATGCTTGTCCAATTGCCTGATGTCCTAGGCAAATACCTAGTATCGGTATCACGCCCTGAAAAGTCTTGATAGCTTCTAGAGAGATACCAGCTTGATCGGGATCGCAGGGACCGGGGCCAATGACGATCGCATCTGGCGCAAGGGTTCTAATATCTTCAATAGTGGTTTGATCGTTACGCCAGACGGTGATGTCCTGCTGTAATTCACCGAAGTACTGTACAATATTGTACGTAAAGCTGTCGTAATTATCGATCATCAGAATCATTAGCGTTCTACTTATTGAGTTCTACTTATGGAGATGGTTATATAACGCCGTTATCTTACCACTATTTTGTAGACTATCAAATGTAGGGTGCAGGCGACCCAAATAAGCGGTGAATAACAATAAATTTTGCTTGTTGGATGACATTCGTTAATATCTTAAACGCACTAAAAAAGTACATTATTTCTATTTATATATTCAATATGCACTAATTTAGTGCAGTCATGCGTTATTAATGACTCTGGATAAATAATTTGTATGACGCCACTGACGATAAATCTACGGCTGAAATAGTTTCAAAGATATTATAAGTTGCTGTAATTATTATTAATAACTATCCTTTTATCCTCTATATTTTCAGCGTTATAAAAAACTGGCATAGCCTTTGCATTATTACTGTTATGATTATCTTTGGTGATAAAGTGGTTCAATAATTATTATTAACGAGTGCCTGAAGAGTTCAGCATAATGAGTGATATGTTGTTAGAATAATATCGAACCAAAACACTGGCGGGTCTTATTAAGCGCATAACTCAGATGACTATCTTGACTAATAATATTGACAGTGCTGAGAATAAGCATAATATTAAACAAGATATTTAGCGCTAAACGCAGCGCTGACTGTTATCAAACCAGAGATTTTTAACCAACAGATTGTACTTATAATTTCAAATCGCAATAACCTAATCAACACAACGGAGACTATTTATGTCGAACAAACTACTAGATCTTATCCAATCCTCTAATGCTAAATGGGTTGATTTTCGCTTCACTGATACACGTGGTAAAGAGCAACATATCAGCTTTCCAGCGCATAGCGTTGACGAAGAAGTGATGGAAGATGGCAAGATGTTTGATGGCTCATCTATTGCTGGTTGGAAAGGTATCGAAGCGTCAGATATGATCTTGCGTCCTGATCCAGAGACGGCTTTTCTTGACCCGTTCTTTGATTCACTTACCGTAGTTGTTACTTGCGATATTATCGAGCCATCAACGCTACAAGGTTATGATCGTGACCCACGTTCTATTGCGCGCCGCGCCGAAGAGTACTTAAAGTCAACGGGCATTGGTGATACTGCTTATTTTGGTCCTGAGCCTGAGTTTTTTATATTTGATGATGTGAAATGGTCAATTGATATGTCTGGCGTTAGCCACAAGATCACAGCCGAAGAAGCGGCATGGTCGACTAATAATGACTATGAGTGGGGCAACATGGGACATCGTCCACGTGTTAAAGGCGCTTACTTCCCAGTACCACCAATCGATAGCTCGCAAGACATGCGCTCTGTTATGTGTGAGCGTTTAGAAGAAATCATCGGTGAAGGCTGTGTCGAAGTTCATCACCATGAAGTTGCGCCTTGCCAGTCAGAAATTGGTGTCGCTTTCAATACGTTAGTCAAAAAAGCCGATGAAGTACAGCAGCTAAAGTATGTTGTGCATAATGTTGCGCATCAGTTTGGCAAAACGGCTACCTTTATGCCAAAACCAATCGTTGGTGACAACGGTTCAGGCATGCACGTGCATATGTCAATCTCCAAAGATGGTGTCAATACTTTCTCAGGTGATGAATATGCGGGTCTTTCTGAATCTGCACTGTATTTCATCGGTGGTATTATCAAGCATGCGCGTGCGTTGAATGCGATTACCAACCCATCGACTAATAGCTATAAGCGCCTAGTACCGCATTATGAAGCGCCTATCAAACTTGCGTACTCAGCGTCTAACCGCTCAGCGTCTATCCGTATTCCACATGTTAGCAGCCCAAAAGCGGTACGTGTTGAAGCACGTTTCCCTGATCCAGCGGCCAACCCATACTTAACGTTTGCAGCGTTACTAATGGCAGGTCTTGATGGTATTCAAAATAAAATACATCCAGGTGAAGCGGCTGACAAAAACTTGTATGACTTACCACCAGAAGAAGAAGCACTCATCCCAACCGTTGCGGAGAGCTTAGAAGTTGCACTACAAGCCTTGCGTGATGATCACGAGTTCTTATTAAAAGGTGATGTATTCACTGAAGACATGTTAGAGGCGTTCATTGCCTTGAAAGAAGAAGAAGTGCAACGTGTCAATGTAACCGTGCATCCAGTTGAGTTTGACTTATACTACAGCTGCTAATTTATAGCTAAAACACTCAGTTATTTTGAGACGTAAAAAAACCAGCTAAGTTATTCTTAGCTGGTTTTTTTATGTCTCAATAATAATTTGCTAAATCAACGGATCTGTCCTCTTTGAAATTATTACTGATTTAACACCCAAAGTATCGCATAATAGATATTCATAATATTAGGTACTCATTAGGTTGACTGACTATGACTTCATTATCAAAACCGGTTTTTTCAAACAGTAAGTTAGGGTTAGCACTGATTGCTGCTACGATGGTTAGTATGGCAACTCTCTACGCCCCTTTGGCAAATGCTGCGCCTATTTATAAAGTTATTGACGAAAAAACAGGTCAAGTCACCTTTACCGATCGCCCGCAAAATTATGAGCAGCAAGCAGGTAAACAAATCAGCCAAACGGGTGTCACGACGAAAGAAAGTCGCGTCAGCTCAAGTAACAGTGATAACGCGAGTAGTACGCCTCCTTCTAGTAATGTTAATACTACTACGCAAAATACTGCTGCTAAAAATAGCCCTGTCGCCAAACCAGCCGTCAATTACCAGCTTGCTATTGCTGAACCAAGCGCAGAGCGTGCATATCGTCGTCCAGCACAAAGCATTGATATCAAGGTGCAAGTTAAGCCGGACTTACAAGCAGGTGATAGTGTCAGTATTTATTTGGATGGTAATGAAGTCGCGCAAGGTCTCAGTGCATCGATTGCAACGGTAGATGTTTTACCAGGATCGCATAAGATAAAAGCCGTGTTGAAAAATGAGAAAGGTCAAACACTCAAACAAGTAGAGCGTACGGTTTATGTGATTCAAAACAATACAACATTGCAAAATAATAAGAAAATCGCGCAACAGCTTTTAACTTATCAGAATCTACCTTGGTATCAAAAAGTGCTGTTAAAAATGCGTCAAGAGGGCAAACAACCGAATATGCAATCATTTACTAAGCCTATAGTGGATAAACCCATGACGCTTGAGCAACCAGTGACAAATTGACTTGTAGTTAATGTGTCAATCATGGATAAGTATAAGAACCCATACAAAGTAGAGTAACTTTATAAGTTAATTTCTTCTGTATAAACATAAAGGCAAGCGCTGATTGCAGCGCTTGCCTTTATGTTTATCAGGATATTTATTAATTCTATGTATTTACAGCTTATTTAGTCAATTCAATCGTACCATTAGCAGTCACTGAGATAGTGCTATTGCCAGATTCAAAACTTTGGCTAGGTACTGATTCGTCTGCTGCGCCTGCTTTCATGCTCATAGCACTATACATCGGACGTGGGTAGTTGCTACCTGTATTTAAATTCACATTGACCACACGATAGCCACGAGCATCCCAAGCACGTGTTAGGTTTTTAGCTTGTTGCTGAAAGGCACGAGACGCATTGGTCATCAGCTTTTGCTCAAGCGCATCCTTCTTGGTATCTGAGACACCAAAGTTCAGATTGTCCATCACCAACGTTTCTTGTAGGTCAGCGATGAGTTGGCTGGTTGCTGCAAAGTCGGTGCTCTTTAAATCGATGTTTGCTTGTCCTGTCCAGCCAATGATTTTGTCATTTTTATCATAGCGAGGGTAGGTGCGCTGTTGTCCGGTACTCACGGTGACCGTTGGATAGCGCTTAGCAATTTTCATGGCATTATTAATTGAGGTGTTGAGCGTTGTCGCTAGAGTTTTAGAATCCGTTGCCTGCGCTTTTTTATATAAGCTGGCTCGTACTTCATCATTCTGGATTTCTTCTTTTACTTCTGTCTGAAAAGTAAGCTGATCGTAGCCTGTTGGTTCTGCATGCGCGCTACCCATCATGGCTGTGAGTAAAAATGCAGTACCAGTCGTTAGAGCGGCTTTATTAAGTAAAGTGGTTTTCATAATGATCTCCTGAGTGAGTTATATCAATAGTATTTAGGTGAGCCATACCATAGGTAAGACTCGCCTTATTATGAGAAGCTGTCCATTTTAGTTATTAGTTGATACCGAGTATGCTCAGCTTCCTCAACTAAAATAGCAAAATTTAACAGGCTCGCTGTGAGAATTTTGTCACCTAAGTTACAGGGCGTTTTGAGGTAATAGAAAGAGTTTTACGATAGGGGTTGTAATATTTAAAAATTCTTGTATAATTTGCAACTGGTGGCTCCATTGGTAGCCTCGCAACATTGTTCTATGAACCCCGCCAGGACCGGAAGGTAGCAACGGTAATAGCCACAGTGTGTGCCGAGGATTTGCTTTTGGAGTCGCTTTTTTTTGCCTAAAATTTGATAACTATTTTAATATTTAATTAGAAATGCTCATTTGATCTATTAAGCCCTTCATTGCAAAGGGCTTTTTTTCGACCTTTTTTTGTCCGATTTTGACCTTTGATTGATTAATATGGGTTAAAATACAATGTATTAACTTTTATTAACATTCTGGACACTTTAGGGTTTTCTTATGAAGATGTTTGTTTGGTTGTTCATTGCCTTCGTGCTACTAGTGATTGTGTTTGGCGTATCTATATTTAATAAATTGGTACGCGCTCGCAACCAAGCGAAAAATGGTTTTGCGCAAATAGATGTACAACTGAAGCGCCGTCATGATTTGATTCCAAATTTGGTTGAAACCGCTAAACGCTATCTAACGCATGAAGAAGAGACGCTGACCCGTGTGATTAGTGCACGTAATCACGCGCAAAGCTTGCAAGACTCCAATACACATCAGCCAGACTCGCTTGAGCATATGGCGCTATTTGCCAAAGCTGAGAGTATGCTGTCTAAAGCGTTAGGGCAGTTTTCAGCGGTTGTGGAAGCTTACCCTGAGCTAAAGACGGACAGCATGATTAAAGAGTTGATGGATGAGCTGACCAATACTGAGAACCGCATTGGCTTCGCCCGTCAGCACTATAATGACAGCGTGATGTTCTATAACAATGACCGCGAGGTATTTCCCAACAATCTTATTAGTACGACTTTTGGCTTTCGCCCGTTAAGCCTGCTAGTTTTTGAAGACAGAAAGGTGATCGCTCAAGCACCTGTCGTCAGTATGGGCTGATATTGAATTATATTCATATGTTCAGATGCGTTTAGCTATTTTTAAGTCAGGCATATAGATGGATTTTTTTGGTGAACAACGCACCCTTACCCAGCGAAGTCTGTTGCTCTATGGGCTATTTTTTCTCATTGTCTTTGCCCATCTGGCAGTAGCGCTGGGTATCATGGCGCTGCTGCTAACGATATTTACTGGTGGCATCTATCATTGGGTGTTGATACTGGTTGCTATCTGGACAATCAGTAGCTTTGTGATCGGTAGTTTTTTAGAGTACAGACGTTTAGAAGCCGGTGGTCGCGCTATTGCTCAGCGTGTGGGCGGGGTTCGGCTGTTTATCGACCACAGCCAAGACGCGTGGGAGCATAGTCAAGGGGTTGCCCATCAGCATGGGCCTATACCAAAGGTTCGTTTCAGCGCCCACCATATCGCCGTGCGTGATGAGCGAGACTTCCCGCCTGTCTACCGTCGTTATTATGAGATTGCCCAGCAGCTAGCCATTGCTTCGGGTGTACGTATGCCGATTCTGTATGTACTGCCTGATGAGCAAGGTATTAACGGCTTCGTTGCTGGTCGTCATAGTCAAGATATGGTATTGGTCGTCACTCAAGGCGTGCTTGATAAGCTGTCCGATGAGGGGCTGTATGGGCTGATAGGGCATGAATATGGTCATATCTTGCATGGTGATGCGACGTTTAATTTGCAACTGATGGTGGTGCTGGCAGGTTTGCAATTACTCTATGACTGGAGTGATTCTATTAATAATTTTGGCGCTGGTAATCAACACAGTTATCAGAATAGCCATAACAACCATTTTGATGATGCGGTCAATCGACGCAATCTTCTGTCACAAAGAGCCGTCGATAGCCATGCGCGTAGCACTGAATCTCAAACCGCCAATTTTACCACCCATAGTGAATGGGTAAGCTATTGGCAAAGTCAATCACAAAGCCAGCAGTCGTCAGCTAAGAGCCAGTCACGATGGCTACAAAATAATAATAAGTTCGATAGTCAAGCACCGCGCAATATTTGGACGTTGTTAATACATGGATTGAGTTTTTCGAGTATGGCCAGTGCGCAACTGATTAAACACAGCTTTAATCGCCAGCGTGAATTGCTTGCCGATGCGACAAGCGTGCAGCTGACACGCTCGCCGGCTATTATGGAAACCTTACAAGCCATTCATCAAGATTCGCTTGGTTCGCGCTTAACCAGTATCGCCGATATCAATGGTCTTAGTCATTTCTTCTTTGCCAGTAGTGGTGCTGATTTGGGTGACGTCTCTTGGTTTGCCACCCATCCGAGCTTGGCTGAGCGAATGAGTGCCATTAATGCCCAAGCTTATGATGATTTTGCGGTAAAAGTGGCTAAAGAAAAGCGCATAAATCAACAGAAAATAAAAGAGATATATGAGCAGCGGCGATTAGGGGATTGGGGCGTCATAAAAGCAAATAGCCTAAGCAAAAATAAACAAGAAAAAAATACCCAATCATCAATATTTGAAACTCAATCAGGATTAGATAACAATAAAAGCAATAACGATAAAAGCCTTACTAATAACAGCAATGATGTTATAGACAAAGAAACTACTGCTTTTCCTGCAAATGAAATAAAGAATGAGTTGGACGAAGATAAGGGGCTAGAATTTGTTATCGAGAAAGATGTCGTTGTTGCAGGACGTTTACAGGTTCAAGCGCAAAATACCGGTATTCATCAGTTGCTCAAGCCATGGCAAGCAAAACCTGATAGCGATTTGCCATCGGATACATTGATTGGTATCGACGATAGACAAAAAGTTTCACTGCCGCAGTATATACTCAATCACAGTTATCACCCGCTCGGGGCGCAAGCTTTGATTGAAGCAGTTATGTTGTGCCATCAAGGTCGTATATTAGCAACGACTGAGAGTTATGACTTGACTGATATCTGGCTTGGAATTGCTAACGATAAAGCGTCTGCTGCTGAAATCAATAATAACGCTAGCGCTAATATTAGCAGCCACCCCCAATTTTTAGCGCATACGATAGATCATAGATTATTAGCAGCAGTGGCACATCTTGATAGGCGTTTAGACAACGCATTGATTGCATTGGCAATAAAGCAATTGAATCAGCATAACCTGTCAGAAACTGCTATCAATGAATCACGCTTAAGATATGAAGCGAGTCATAGCAATCAAGATCATCAACATTATGTGCAGCAAAAAAAGTGTCGTACAATGCTGATGCGCTATCAACAGGGTATCATTGAGCTATTTGAGCACTACCTAACGGCGGATTTAAGTCAACATTTCGCTGATAACATAGCCAGTGAAGATGGTGCTATGGATAAAATTAAGCCAGTATCAACGCACTCAGGAAAAATCGACTCTCGGTTGCCACCGATTTTATCATTATGGCAAGCGCTACAGTTGCAGCAATTATTACCTATATTGTCTACTGTATTGAACGAGGAACACGTGCATGCTCAGCCTCAGCTATTATGGTTATGGCAGCAAACATTGCAAGCGGGTAGAGATGATATTTATGACCAGCTTGACCCTTCAGGACAGGTATTTGATGGTCTCGATGTTGCCGCGAAAGCAATGCTTATTTTATTGGCTTATCGCCTATCAAAAGATGTCAAGGGTCAGGTCGTATCAGCACTAGATAGCTCAGTACACATTTCAGCACCTACTTCAGTACTCGGCTATAATAATGACAGTGTTGCTCACTATCTTGTGGATTTGCGGCGTCATGCACGTTTGATTGATATTGACTTAGCCGCTGTTAGTGACGCAAATTTGCAATGGCTACTATTGACTGCGCAAAATATAAATAGTATCCAGTTATTGGCAGTGATAGAAGCGGTGCCTATTTTTATAGCGCCTGCCAGTCAGTCGTCTGCATCAGAAGCCAAACGTAATGATAATTATCGACAGAGGCAACAGGGCAGCGATCAAATAGATTATAATGCTCATAGACAAGACGGCAATGCAGATAGTGTAGATAAGGCGGGCAATGATAGTCTGCGCCATTCTTATGCTTATCATACTTACCAGCAATGGCTGAGCACATTGCATACGGTGATGTTACACGATACGATAGTCAGTCAAGATGAATATGATTGCTTGTCCATGTTAGCCAATCATTGGTTAGGCGTTCGGCAGCTTTTTTGAACAATATCATTGACGGCATTTAAGTATTCTTTTTTAAATTGAATGGACTATATTTTTAATCCTTTTTTTTAACATCGTTCTCTAATATTGTTCCTTGCCATTAAAAGTCAGTAAATCCATTTTAGATAAGTAGGATAGTAAATAAGCATGAGTGATATCCAAGACCCGCTAATTGTATTGCAGCAGCGCCAGATTTTAGCGATGATGGGTATCAATCAGTGGGTGCAGCCGAGCTCTAAGACATTGAGTATCGCAGGTATTTCTGCGCCTGCTCTGCTCGAGCAGACTACAGCTAATCCAATTTTAGCTAATCCTAGTATTTCTTCTGCGATTACCACTGAACAGCCAAGTATTGAATCTTCTAATATTGAATCCCCAAATATTAATGCCATATCAGATATGGTAGATGATGAGTCTATCAACCATTATTATAATGACGCTAATGATACAGATTTAAGCTATTCTGACCAGCAAAGCCCTGTTACTTATAGTTTTGACTCGACTACTCCTAATGCCCTTAATATCTCTAAGCCAGCCGTTACCTCCTTTGTAGATACTGTTGTACAGCAAGCTTCTATTACTGATATAAATAAAGCTTCGAGCTTTGAAAATGGCAGTTTTAAAGAAGAGGGCTTTCAAGAGGAAAGCTTTAAAAAGGTAGCACCCTTTGATTTACAAGGTGGTCGTTATGGTGATTGGGTGATTTTGGTGGATATCCAAGCACTTAATCATGACAGCCAAAAACTGTGGCAAAATATCACCCAAGCGTTATCCATCAGTTGTGAGACGACATCGTTCCCTATCTGTGAAGGTATGGATACGGCTGAGCTTGCCAATGCCAGTCTTGCTGGATACGTCTTTAAAATCGGCCGTAGCGAAGAGATAAAAATTGCCGCATTGACAGTGTTGCCTGACGGTCTTGAACATCCTAGCGTGACTACTGTGCCCACACTCGATGAGATGCTTGCTGATAGTAGCCTTAAACGTCAGCTTTGGGAGCAGTTATCGAGTCACAGTTAAAGGCTTACCACTTACTATGATAGAGATTAAAAAATAACGATAAAATTCACCTTCAACATTCAACCTTTAATAACCACGATGACTTCATCATATTTAGGATATTGATTATGACCACTAAAGCCGCTCCTAACCGCGTACCCAATTTTTCAGCGGGACCTGCTACTATACCAACGGCCGTATTATCACGCGCTCAAGAAGAGTTGCTTGATTGGCAGGGACGCGGCATGTCGGTCATGGAAGTGAGTCACCGTAGTAAAGAATACATCGCGATTACCGAAAAAGCCGAAGCCAAATTGCGCTCGTTGATGGAGATTCCAGATAACTATAAAGTGCTGTTTTTACAAGGTGGCGCTAGCTTACAGTTTTCAGCGATTCCATTAAACTTGCTAAATAGTGGGCGCGCAGACTATCTAACGACGGGTGCATGGTCTGGTAAAGCGGTCAAAGAAGCACAGCGCTATGAAAAGCTTGGTCTTGGTGAAGTGAATCAGGTCGCAACGGGTAAAGACAGTAGCTTTACTGACGTACCAGCCCAAAGCGAATGGAACCTGAGCGAAGATGCCGCCTATTTCCATTACTGCGCTAACGAAACCATTCATGGTTTGCAAATATTTGAGCCGCCACAAGTCGATGCACCAATTGTCGTCGATATGTCTTCTTGTATTTTGTCACAGCCCATTGATGTCTCTAAATTTGGCATGATTTACGCAGGTGCGCAAAAAAATATCGGGCCAGCAGGTCTGATTATCGTGATTATCCGTGAAGACCTATTGGGTCAAGCGAGTGAATGGTGCCCACTGCTGATGAACTATGAGCACCAAGCTGAAAAAGAATCCATGTCAAACACACCAGCGACGTATTCTTGGTATTTAGCAGGACTAGTGTTTGATTGGTTAGAGGAGCAGGGCGGCGTCGCTGCTATTGGCAAAATCAACCAACAAAAAGCCGATTTACTCTATAAAACAATTGATGATAGCAGCTTTTATAGCAATCCAGTTGATCCCAAATATCGCTCTATCATGAATGTGCCTTTTACCTTAGCCGACAGCTGCCTTGATAAAGTATTCTTAGAAGAGTCGGAAGCGGCAGGCTTGATGAATCTAAAAGGTCACCGCGATGTGGGCGGTATGCGTGCCAGCATTTACAATGCAGTGTCATTAGATTGGGTGCAGCAGTTGGTTGACTTTATGATTGCGTTTGAGAAAAAACACGCATAAATTATGCATAGACTTTAAAATAAAAGACGCAACTTTTATAAGCTGCGTCTTTTTTTATACGCGTTAGTATTCTTTTAAGATAAATGATGCATCATGTAGCAACTCTAACACTGCAAACCATTAGGTTAAAAAACCTAAGTTTGTTATGATAAAATTCCGCAGTACTCACTCTTTTCAATTATATGGTAGCACTTAAGTAAAATTTCATCATATTCATTGGGCTCGCACAAGGGTTTGTTATAACTTTATTATGATAAAAAATACCATGCTAAAAGCCGTCTTGTTAGTGGCAACATTAGGAGCAATGGCGAGCTGGATGCCTGCCAGTATCGCGGCGCCAATCACCACGACTGCGCTTGGTCATAATAGTACCACTGAGTATATTGACGTGCCCTTTATGCCTTATGCCAACCCAAAGGCACCGACAGGCGGTACATTATCACTTGAGGCGCGTGGTACTTTTAACGCGGCCAATAAATGGATGACCACAGGTGTGGCGATGGTTGGCACCGATTATCTATATGACACCTTGATGACTGGCTCATTAAATGAAGCCTTTACCATGTATCCGCAGCTGGCAACCAAAGTAACTTATGATCCCGACGATACTAGTTGGATTATTTACCATATTAATCCTGCTGCGCGCTTTTGGGACGGAACGCCGGTCACCAGCAGTGACGTCAAAGCGACTTATGATGCACTGTTAAATAAAGGTCCGATGTATATTCGCAGCTATTTGGGTGATATTAAAAATATTGAAATTATTAATAAGCAACAAGTAAAATTCATCTTTAACTCTGATGACAATAAAGAGATTTTATTAACCGTCGGACAGTTTCCTATTTTTGCTAAGTCCTCTATCGATACGGATTTTGAAAAAATAACGTTGACGCCATTGACGGGCAGTGGACCTTATAAGTTAGGACGTGTCGATGCAGGGCGCTCGGTCAGCTATGTGCGTGATCCCAATTATTGGGGTCGTGATTTGATGGTCAATCGCGGTCGTTATAACTTTGATATGATTAAGTTTGTTTATTATCAAAGCGATGAGATTGCTTTTGAAGGTTTTAAGTCTGGTCAATATCGTTTTCGCCCTGAGAATAAAGCGTCGAACTGGGCAACGGGTTATAACTTTCCTGCAGTCAAGGCAGGGATGATTAATAAAGAAACGATCAGCAGCGAAAACCCAGTACCAATGCAAGGTCTGGTCATGAGTATGCGACGTCCCATCTTTCAAGATATTCGCGTTCGCCAAGCACTGAGCAAGGCTTATGACTTTGAGTGGATGAATAAGACCTTGTTTCATGGGCAGTATGAACGCTTACAGAGTTTCTTTCATGGCTCTGAGCTTGCCGCAACAGGGATGCCGTCTGCTGAAGAAATGCGGGTGCTTACGCCTTTAATACCTAAGCTTGAGCCGCTGCAACGTCAAGCCGTATTAATGGAGTGGCAATTGCCGACCAGTGACGGTAGTGGCTTTAACCGTAAAGAGTTACTAGAAGCACGGCAGCTGTTGCTAGATGCTGGATTTTATTATAACGATATGAAGCTATATCAGCCCAATGGACAACTTGCTCAGATTGAGGTTTTAATGATGGGCGATACTATGGGTCGGGTGCTGCTGCCATATATTCGAAATCTAAAGCGCTTGGGATTTGATGCCACGTTACGTCAAGTCGACGGACCACAATATTATGAGCGGGTACGCCGTTTTGACTACGACATGATAGTTGATAAATTTGCTCAGAGTTTATCCCCTGGTGCAGAACAAGTTGGCTTTTGGGGTAGCTCAGCGGCTGACCAAGCGGGTAATAGAAATACTATCGGCATCAAAAACCCAGAGATTGACGCGGTGATAGAGCAGCTTGGTAATGCTAAAACTCGCGACGATACTATATTATATACTCAGGTGCTCGATCGCCTACTACGTGCTGGTCATTATTTAGTGCCTTTATACGGCAAATCAGCGACCAATGTCGCCTATTGGGATCAATATCGTCATACTGAAAAACTGCCCTCTAATGCCATCGGTATTGACTACTGGTGGACGGACAAAGAAGCAGAAGCACGTGTTAACCAATACTTGAAGCAATGATTTAGAACAATGAATGAAATAACGCTGCATCTTAAAATTTTATTTCGTTTAAAAAATCAATAAAAGACATCAGCAATAAAGATAACTACTGGTAAGGATTTAATATGACTATCCGCATTCACCCAATCAAAGCGTTCAATGATAATTATATTTGGACATTGATTAATGAAAATAATAAACAGGCGATCGTTATTGATCCTGGTCAAGCTGAGCCTGTCATGAGTTATTTGGAAGAAAATAAATTAGAGCTGACGTCTATCTGGACGACTCATCATCATCATGACCATATCGGCGGTGTCGCAGAACTGCAAGAGTCTTATCCGATGACGCATCTGGTTGCGCATACTGAGCATAATGTCGATGAAGATCAGACCATCAAAGATGGTAGTACCGTCAGTGCTTGGGGCTGTGCAGCACAAGTATGGGATGTGTCCGGTCATACTGCTAGCCACGTGGCTTATATTTTGGATATTGACGGGCTTAAACATTGCTTTTGTGGCGATACCTTATTTAGTGCTGGATGCGGACGGGTATTTACGGGGACGATTGAGCAATTACACAACAGCTTTAAGCGTTTAAATGGTTTGCCAGCTGAGACGCTGCTATATCCTGCGCATGAATACACTGCCAGTAATCTGCGCTTTGGACTATCTATTGAACCTACTAATGAAGCAATGCAGCAAACTCTGGTTCAAGCAGAAGAAAAAACCGCCCAAGGTATTCCGACGTTGCCAGTCACTCTAGAACATGAGCGCGCAGTCAATGTGTTTTTACGGACGCAAGAGCCGAGTGTGATAGCAGGGGTGAAGTCTAAAGCAACTATCGATGATGATAAATCTTTGGCTGTATTTGCTGCGTTACGTGAGCTTAAAAATAGCTTTTAAACCATAACGGGCGCTTCGACTGACGTTTTGATAGTTATTAGCTGCGTATTCTTTCTGTCGTCATATTTATTATCTTAGGAAGCCACCGTTATGGGTCGTTATATCTTAAAAAGGTTACTGCTGATATTACCGACGCTTTTTTTGATATTGCTCGCAAACTTTGTGATTGTACAAGCAGCGCCTGGTGGTCCTATCGAGCAGCAACTGGCGCTTATTGAGCAAGGTGAAAAAGACAATGCGCTTGGCGGTAATATTGGCGCGGGTAGTGCGGGAAATAACAGTACCTATCAAGGTACGCGTGGCTTATCTGAGGAAATGGTTGCAGCGATTAATGCCCAATACGGCTTTGATAAATCGGCACCTGAGCGCTTTTGGCTCATGTTAAAGAATTACGCTCAGCTAGATTTCGGTGAGTCTTTTTTTAAAGGACAGTCGGTAACAGATTTAATTATCGAGAAATTACCCGTTTCTATCTCGCTTGGACTCTGGAGCACGCTGCTGATTTATATGATAGCGATTCCACTAGGTATCTATAAAGCCATGCATCATGGCTCGGGGATTGATAAAGTTACTGCTATGCTACTGGCTATCGGGCATGCAATACCCGTTTTCGTATTTGCCGTTATATTACTGGTGTTTTTTGCCGGTGGTAGCTACTGGAATATCTTTCCACTGCAAGGCTTGACCTCTGAGAACTTCGATCAATTAAGCGCGCTGGGTAAAATCAAAGATTACTTTTGGCATTTAGCGCTGCCGCTGCTGGCAAGTACGATTGGCGGTTTTGCGGGCTTGACTTATTTGACTAAGTTTAGCTTTTTAGAAGAGCTGGGTAAGCAATATGTGCTCACCGCCCGTGCCAAAGGCTTGGGTGAGCGTCAAGTGTTATACGGGCATGTTTTCCGTAATGCCATGCTGATTATTATCGCGGGTATTCCAGCGGCTATCGTTGGCATTTTCTTTGCCGGAAACTTCTTAATCGAGATTATTTTTAAACTTGATGGTTTGGGGTTGTTAGGTTTTGAAGCCATTCAGCAGCGCGATTATCCGGTGATATTTGGTACATTGTTTATTTTTACCTTGGTCGGACTGTTATTACAGTTAATCAGTGATTTGAGTTATCACTTAATTGATCCTCGTATTGATTTTGAGGGGCGCTAATGTCAAGTTATCCATTACCTTCAACGCCTTCATCTGCATCTCCTGTCTCTATGCCAAAAAAACGTCGCCTAAATCCTATCTGGCAGGCACGCCTAAACCGTTTTCGCCAAAATCGTCTTGGCGTCGTATCATTATTCATTTTTGCGCTGATATTCGTCATTTGTATGGCAGCCAATGTGATTGCCAATGACAAGCCGCTACTGGTGCAGTATCAAGGCGATTATTACTTTCCTGTCCTAAAAGCTTATCCTGAAACGGCTTTTGGTGGGGTGTTTGAGACTGAAGCCAATTATAAAGACCCTGCGGTACAGACGCTGATTGATGAGCAGGGTTTTTACATTATGCCGCCGATTCCATTTGCCGATCAGACACCAAACGTTGAGCTGGGTATTCCATATCCAGCAGCGCCCAATAGCCAGAACTGGCTTGGTACTGATGACTTAGGCCGCGATGTGCTGGCACGGATACTTTATGGCATGCGCGTGTCGTTACTTTTTGGTTTAGCATTGACACTTGCTGGGGCAGTGATTGGTATTATCGTCGGTGCAATACAAGGCTATTACGGTGGTTGGATAGATTTGGCAGGGCAGCGCTTCATGGAAGTATGGGGCGGTATGCCGCAGCTGTTTATGATTATTATTTTGGTCAGCTTATTCAGCCCTAGTATCTTTATGCTATTTGCAATGATGCTGTTATTTGGTTGGATGGGACTGGTTGGTTTGGTACGGGCAGAGTTTTTGCGCGCGCGTAACTTTGACTATGTACGTGCTGCGCGTAATCTTGGGGTATCCGACAGTCAAATCATGCTAAGGCATATCTTGCCCAATGCCCTAGCGTCAAGTTTGTCACAGCTGCCATTTATATTGACAGCTAATATTATCGCTTTAACGGCACTAGATTTCTTGGGTTATGGCTTGCCACCTGGTTCACCATCGCTTGGTGAGCTTATGGTACAAGGTAAAAACAATCTCGATGCGCCTTGGCTTGCACTATCTGGATTTTTTAGTTTGACCTTTATTTTATCATTGCTGATTTTCGTTGGCGAAGCGCTGCGTGATGCGTTTGATCCGAGGCGTTCTTAAGATGACTATGATTGATACGCAAACTGACAGCCTAAACGTAAATCGTAGCAATACACAGCAAAAGCTAATATTGAGTGTCGATAAGCTCAGTATTCTTACCAATACCGGCGTAACGTTAGTTGATAATCTGTCTTATACGCTTAGGCAAGGACGAACCCTTGCTATCGTAGGTGAATCAGGCTCTGGCAAATCCATTGCAAGTCTCGCGCTATTAGGCTTATTGCCAGACAGTTTGACCGTTAGCGGTGAGGTGAAGCTAGCAGGGTCAGCAGGGTTGACTGTGCTACCGATAGCCAATGCCAATGCCAATGCCAATGTTAGTGTTAGTGCTAAGGCACGTAACGCTGCGCTGCGCTCTATTCGCGGACAGCGCATCGGCATGGTGTTTCAAGAACCAATGACGGCGCTCAATCCACTACATTCAGTTGCCAAGCAAATTGCTGAATCACTACGTCTAGTTGGTGTGCCCAAGAAACAATGGCAAAGTCAAACAATCGATTTACTAAATGATGTCAATATTACCAATCCGATTGATAAGTTGAACCGCTATCCGCATGAGCTATCAGGTGGTCAACGTCAACGCGTCATGATTGCCATGGCATTGGCACAGCAGCCTGATATTTTAATCGCTGATGAGCCGACCACCGCGCTTGATGTGACTCTGCAACATGAGATTCTCGCTCTATTAGATGATCTTAAGCGTCAGCATAATATGGCGATGGTGCTTATTAGCCATGACCTCAATCTGGTCAGGCGCTACAGTGATGACGTCATCGTCATGCACCAAGGGCAAACGATTGAGCAGGGGCAAACCATAAGTGTGTTCAATCAGCCCAAAGCCGAATATACCCGCTCGCTAATCAAACAAGACTTTGGCCAAGCACTGAACTTCTCTAATGAAGATCAAAGTCATCCATCAACCGTATTGCAAGTCAGCAATTTACAAGTACAGTTTCCCATTGAAAAAAGTCTGTTTGGTGGTACTAAGCGCTGGTTTGATGCGGTAAAAAATGTTGATATGACGCTACAGAAAGGGTGGGCATTAGGCATTGTAGGTGAGTCAGGCTCTGGAAAAACCACGATAGCGCTTGCGTTAAGTCAATTACTTAGCAATCAAGCACGTGTGGGTGGCGAGATAATGGTTAATGGACAAGATATTTCAGTATTGTCCAAGGGTGAGCTACGTCAGTTTCGCTCGCAAATTCAAATGGTATTTCAAGACCCCTTTGCCAGTATCAATCCACGTATGACGGTGATGCAAATCATTGAAGAAGGATTGCTTGTACAAGGCGTTGATAAAGCAGCACGGCAGCAAGCAGTGATGGATAGCCTTGCTACCGTACATCTGCCAGCTGAGTTTTCGCATCGCTATCCGCATGAGCTATCAGGTGGTCAACGTCAACGGGTAGCACTTGCGCGCGCACTCATTATGCAGCCGAGTCTATTGATATTAGATGAGCCGACGTCCGCGCTTGATAGTACCACGCAGGTCACTGTAGTTAGCTTGCTGCGTGAAATTCAGGAAAAATTGCAAATCAGTTATGTGTTTATTAGTCATGACTTAAAAGTGGTGCGCGCCTTATGTCAGCAAATTATGGTGCTTAAAGATGGCATATGTATTGAGTCTGGACGTACTGAAGATGTTTTTAATAGCCCACAGCATCCCTATGCGCAGCAGTTGCTGCAGGCGAGTATGATTTAGCTTAGCCAAAAAGAGTTAAGCAGATAGAGCCAAATAAGCAGAACATGGCAGTTCATACTAATTGCGATATCCTAAAAATAGCAGTGATACAATAAGTTAAACAGACGTTTACTTTAGTTAGAGGCTTAACTTTGTTTAATTTTTAGTTAAAGAGTAGTTTAAATCGCTGCTTTAAAGGATTGTCATCGCTATTATTACCCTCATTAAAAAGGATTTTTACTCATGAAAAAACAAAATAGTATTGTTAAATTAGTAAATAATAAGTTAGTAAATACCAATGGATTGCAGAATGTCGGTTATTTAGCCGTTGCTAAAACACGCGCTAAAGTCTTAAAAGCGTTCGCTTATGTTGTTCCAATTAGAAGACCAATGCTATTTGTCGGTGAGACCTCTTGTGAAGAGCTATGTGATATGGCCATCAACGAAGGCAGCACCAATGTATTTATCGTCACTGATACCGTGCTTAATAAGCTTGGAATTCCAGCCAAAGTGACTGATTATCTAGATAGCAAAAATATCAGCTATACCGTTTATGACGGCATTACCCCAGACCCTACTTTTAAAGTTGTCGAAGAGGGACTGCGCAAATCTATCGATGCTAAGTGCGATTCGATTATTGCCATCGGTGGTGGTTCGGTCATTGATGCGGCTAAGATGATTGCGATGTCACAAGGCAATAGCTGCAAGCCGCAACAGCTTATCGGCATTCTTAAAGCCAGAAAGCCTTCGGTTCCACTTTATTGTATTCCTACCACGGCTGGCACAGGTTCAGAAGCAACCCTTGGTGCAGTAGTATCAGACGATAAAACGCATCAAAAAGCGCTGTCTATTGACCCAAGAATGGTGCCATTAGCAGCGGCTATTGACCCTGTTATTATGAAAGGCATGCCGGCTCATATTACAGCGGATACGGGTATTGATGTATTGACCCATGCGTTAGAAGCTTGGATGAGTGCTAATGCGAGCGTCGAGACCGACTATTATGCGGCTTCTGCGGTTAAATCTGTGATGCAAAACTTACCGCTGGTTTATAAAGACGGCGGCAATCTTAAAGCCAGAGAAGCAATGGGTATTGCCGCTCATTACGGCGGTATCGCCTTTAATAAAGCGGGTCTTGGTTATGTGCATGCTATCGCTCATCAGCTAGGGGCGTATTATAGTATTCCTCACGGTCGTGCCAATGCCATCGTGCTGCCGTATGTGCTTGATGTCAATCGTCAAGGAAGTAAAAAAAGACTGGCAGAGTTGGCTCGCAAGACTGGTATGGTAAAATCGGGACAAGCTGGTAAGAGTGATGCTGAGATTGCCGACCACCTCATTGCGCAAGTACGCGAACTGATTGCCACCTTGAATATCGATCCAACGGTGAAAGGCATGCAAAGCAGTGATTTTGATAAAATTGCTAAAGCAGCAGCAAAAGAAGTCAGTGATACCTATGCCGTACCAACGTATCTATCAGCGTCTGAAATCAAGGCTATTTTAACCAAGATTCAGCAAGCCAGTGATGAGCATACTGCTGAAAAATGAAAAAGTAACTAAGCTACATAAGCTACATAAGCTATATTGATGTAATATAAAAGAGCACACTACGCTGTCCGTAATGTGCTCTTTTTTAATAATCATACTTTGTAGCAAACTTATCTTATTAAGAAATTGTGTATAATTCAGGATTATACTGTTTAATTATATTAAATAATATCTAATTACTGTTAAATTTTTATAACAATATAGGTATAGTTTAGTGAGGTCAAAGAGTTATCATGGCTATATTATATTACTTTTAGGAGGTATCGATGAATCATAAATTAAAGACGGGCGCTATTGCGATGGCTGTAGCAGCCATCAGTATGGTTTTCGTTGGCTGTGCTGCCACCGAAAATACGCCCGCTGTGAAAAATACTGCCATCGATAATCCTTATGCGCCAACAGACCCAAATCTCGCAGTCGCTACGGTCGCTGGCGGTTGTTTTTGGTGCGTGGAAGCGGGTTATGAAAAGATACCTGGCGTTGTAGAAGTGGTCTCTGGCTATACCGGCGGTCAATCGACCAATCCAACTTATAGCACTGTATCAGCAGGCGGCACAGGGCATACTGAAGCGGCTCAAGTATATTATGACCCGACGAAAATCACCTATAATGGTATCGTTCAAGCGTTATGGCGTATCGCCGATCCAACCGATGCTGACGGCCAGTATGTAGATCGTGGTACTCAGTATCGTCCTGCTATTTTTTATAGTAATGCACAAGAAAAGCAGATAGCAGAAGCTGCTAAGCAATCACTGCAAGACTCTGGTATCTATAGCAAACCAGTTGTGATTGAAATTGTTGCTGCTAGCAAGTTTTACCCTGCTGAAGAGTATCATCAAGATTATTATAAGAAAAACCCAATCCGCTATAAGGCTTATACCTTTAATTCTGGGCGCTATCAGTTTATCGAAAATGTCTATGGTAAAGACTACGAGCTGGATTTTAGCCAGTTTAAACCTACGGCGGCAGGTAGCGTACAGGCAACATCAAACAATGCGTCAGCTACTAAAGCTAGTACAGGATTCAATCCAGATACCTTTGTGAAGCCTGCACAGGATGAGCTAAAGCAGTCGCTAAGTGATATTCAATATAAAGTCACTCAAAAAGACGGCACCGAACGCGCTTTTGATAATGAATATTGGGATAATAAAGCGCCTGGGCTGTATGTCGATGTGATATCGGGGGAGCCACTATATTCCTCTCGTGATCAATACAAATCTGGCACTGGCTGGCCAAGCTTTACCCGTCCATTGAGCACGGATATGGTCGTTGAAAAGGAAGACCGAGGGATATTCGGAAGCCGTACCGAGATTCGTAGTCGCTATGCAGACTCACACGTCGGTCATGTATTTGACGATGGTCCGGCACCGACGGGTAAACGCTACTGTATGAATTCAGCGGCAATGCGTTTTATTCCACTGGCGCAGATGGAAGCAGAAGGTTATGGCAATTGGATTGATGACATAAAATAGGTTAGTTATACCTCGTTATATTGCAATTAATGGTTGATTGCTAATTATTAATGATAGCTATATTGAAAGGTACGCATTAAAAAAGGATACTTAAGTATCCTTTTTTATTATCTATTATTACTTGAAGCGTTAGAATGCAGGCTGACGTCTAGGAATCGCACTCAAAAACTCATTGCGCGCTTGATTGTCATGTACGTACTCACCCAACATCGACATCGTGCGTGTAGTAGAGTGCTGCTTATTTACGCCGCGCATCATCATACACATATGCGCCGCATCCATCACTACTGCTACACCGCGACAGCCAGTGACATCCATGATAGTTTGTGCCACTTGCTCGCTTAAATTTTCTTGAACTTGCAAGCGACGGGCGAACATGTCGACGATACGGGCAAATTTTGATAAGCCCAGTACTTGACCATTGGGTAAATAGCCTACATGAGCGATACCATGAAAAGGCAGCATATGATGTTCGCACAATGAATAAAATTCAATATTTTGTACCAATACCAGCTCGCGATTGCTCGATGGAAACAGGGCGTCGTTGACGACTTCATCCAAGCTTTGATGATAACCTTGGGTTAGATGTGCAAAAGCTTTTGCGGCACGCATCGGCGTTTCTTCAAGACCGGGACGCTGTAAGTCCTCGCCAGTTGAGAGAATCAGTTGACGATAAGACTCAACGCTTTCTTGGTAATTTGATGCTATTGTTGGGGTGTTACTCATAAGTTTGGCAGCCATCCAAAATGTGGGTGTAGCTTAACGCTAAATCCCTAATTACGAACAGTTGCAAATAACTGTTGTAAAGGATTTTTATAAAAATTGTGCAAGCTGGGAAGGGCTGTGATTATACTTGAAATCTCCTTAACTTCATACTGCTGTGGCGAGCAGTTGGGCGTTTAATTGATATTAGAAGACATTATAAGGGAATACAGTTTACGACTGTTTACTTAAATTAATTCGTGTATAATGACTCATTTTATAATTTGTACTTTTTACGCTGTGATATTCATCGTATCTAATCACTCTAAATAACTTAATATGATTAAACAATTTTGATCGACCCAAAAGGAAATATTATGCTACTACAAGGACAACGATTTGTCGTGACAGGCATTGCGAGCAAACTGTCTATCGCTTGGGCTATCGCTGAGGCACTGCACCGTGAAGGTGCCTCATTAATTCTCACTTATCCTAATGATAAGATCAAAAAGCGTGTCGATATGGCAGCGGAGAAGTTCGAAGCAGATTTGGTACTTGAGTGTGACGTGGCGTCTGATGAGTCTATCGCTGCCTGCTTTGAGCAAATCACTGCCCATTGGGGTGATGGAATCGATGGTGTGGTACATGCGATTGGCTTTGCGCCGATGGATCAGCTTGATGGCGATTTTGTTAAGGCGACGACCCGTGAAGGCAGTCAAATTGCCCATGATATCTCAAGCTATAGTTTTGTGGCATTAGCCAAAGAAGCTCGTGCTTTATTGGCCATGCGTCACGGTTCGATGCTGACATTGACATATGAAGGTAGTATCTCGGTATTGCCAAACTACAACGTCATGGGTATGGCAAAGGCCAGCCTTGAAGCCAGTGTTCGCTATTTGGCTACTTCGATGGGCGGTGAAGGCATTCGTGTCAATGCGATCTCAGCAGGTCCTATTCGCACACTTGCCGCCAGTGGTATCAAATCATTCCGTAAAATGCTCGATATCAGCGAAAAAATCGCGCCGCTACAACGTAATATCACACAAACCGAAGTTGGTAATGCGGCGCTTTTCTTGCTATCACCTTGGGCATCTGGTATTACCGGCGAGATTATGTTTGTTGACGCAGGTTTTAATACCGTTGCTATCAGTGAGCAATTAATGATGCTTGATGAGCCGAAATAATGCTTTTCAATAGTCGGTTGTAGGGTTTTATACATCAGGAAGGCAGCCAATCGGTTGCCTTTTTTGGTTATAATAGATGCTTTTTGGTGATAAGCCATTAGGCGGCGAATATGATAACCAAATTACCAAAGTGGATATTGTGGGGCGGGGCAGTATTGGCATTCAGTGCTGGCTGTGTTAACACTGCTGCGTTAATGGGGTTTACCAATCTATCGGTTTCTCATGTCACTGGCAACGTAAGCTTATTTGCAGCGGCTATTGCTTACTTGGATGTGCGTAGTATCTTGTATATCGGTGCGCTGCTATTGTCTTTTTTGGCAGGTGCGATACTGAGCGGTTATGTGATTGGGCAGACATCATTAAAGTTAGGTAGGCGCTATGGTAGTGCGCTATATATCGAGGCGGCACTGCTAATGGCCAGCTACTGGTTGTATCAGCAGCATGATTATTTAGGACAGTTGGCAGCGGCAATGGCATGCGGATTACAGAATGCCATGGTAGCGACTTATAGTGGCGCGGTTATTCGTACCACCCATTTGACAGGTTTGACATCAGATATGGGCGCAGCGATTGGCAACTGGTTGGCGGGTCGATCGATCAGCAAACCGACATTAGGGTTCCAAGCCATTATTTGGTATTGCTTTTGCGGTGGCAGCGCCGTTGGAGCATTTTTATTCGCCAAGGTTGGTTATGAAGCGCTATTTGTACCCATTGCTATCGTCTTGACGGCAGCATTTATATATAACTACGTCTCAGATCGCCTGCCAGAAAAAAGAGAGCCAAAACATAAAAGGCGCTTGTCATAACAATAAGCACCTTTCATGTTCTGGTTTTTTTATATTGTAGCTTGGGATAATCTAAAATGTTCGCTTACTTCTCATCTTCATGGTCTTCATGTTCATGCATGCCCTGCATCATATCGAGTGCAGAGTCATCGGTACGCTGCTGATCTTTTTTAGCCAAACCGTCTTGATTGATATCTCTCGGTGCCATTTTAGTGGTTGAATCTGTTCTATTTGCATCTGTCATAAAGTGCTCCTATTTATTGTTATTCATTTTTCGATATAAATACTAATAAAAAATAGTTGTTAAGCTATTACTGGTATTAGAAATTTATTTTGACTTATTTAGTATGAGATAGCACCATACGCTTGTACATACTAAGTGTACGCTTGTTTAGTGACGATGTGTAACCGCATATCACAAGGCTTGCTGTTTAATGAAAAGCAATTACTTGGTTATCAGTTGCTCTCACTCCCTCTTAGAGTTCGGTTCAAAAATAAAAAACTCATGAGATAAATGTCATCTCTATAAAGTACCGTTTTAAGGTACATTTCCTAAAACGCATTAAAGTAATTCTTTACCTATGAAATAACCATATTTATTGCAAATTTTATAGGGGCTTTTTTATAAAGGCTTTGTTGTATCAGATTTTTGTTATATATCTGTTATGATAACGGCGTATTTTTTGCGGTTGCTGGTTGAACTACCGTCAATCGCTAACATGCGTTTTTATTTTAGCGTCTTTTTACACTGTCTTTGGGAAAATAAGGACATTTTATGTCAGAGCAAAAATTAGATAGCCATCTTCCTGATGATGGCAATGAGTATTTATTTACCGATACCTTTCCAAAGGGTACTGGTAAAGGGTTGATAGTGGTCGCTATTGCGGCGGTTATCAGTATGATTATTTATAATGTATTGCCATTCGATATCAATGCCAATAAGGGTCTTGCCTTATTGTTCTTCATCGGCGTATTGTGGCTAACGGAAGCGTTGCACGTCACGATTACGGCACTATTGGTAGTCGTGGTTGGTGCCCTAGTGGGTATACCAGAATTCGATGCTGAAATAGGCTTACAAAGCTTTGCCAATCCGACCATTTATTTGTTTTTTGGTGGTTTTGCTTTAGCGGCAGCCTTGCATGTGCAGCAATTGGATAAAAAAATTGCCCTGAAGATTTTATCGATGTCAGGTGGCAAATTAAGCACAGCGGTATTTTTGATATTTGGCGTGACCGCATTTTTGTCGATGTGGATATCGAATACTGCGACGGCGGCGATGATGTTGCCATTAGCGCTGGGTATTTTAACGCAAGTTGACCGTGAAAAAGACCGAGGCACTTTTGTATTTGTACTATTAGGTATCGCTTACTCAGCAAGCCTTGGTGGTTTAGGTACGATCGTTGGTTCGCCGCCAAATGCTATCGCTGCAAAAGCGCTCAATATTGCTTTTGTGGACTGGATGAAGTTTGGTGTGCCGATGATGCTGGTATTATTGCCGCTATTGTTAGGTGCAATGTATGTGTTTTTGAAGCCCAACCTGAATCGTAAAATTGTACTGGTTGAAGATGAACCTATTGTATGGAATAAACCTCGCGTAGTGACGATTATCGTCTTTATTGTCACCGCATTGAGCTGGATTTTCTCCAAAAAGATCGGCGCCGCGCTTGATATTACAGATACTGACGCGGTTATTGCCTTATCAGCTGCTGCCGCTGTGGTCAGCTTAGGCTTGGTATCGTGGAAACAAGTGTCTGATAATACGGATTGGGGCGTACTCATGCTGTTCGGCGGTGGTATTGCCCTGTCGACGATTCTGAAAGTGTCAGGTGCCTCTTTGGTATTGGGGGAGACGGTCGCTAATGCGTTGTCTTCTGCACCGCTTATCGTGGTGATGATTGCGGTATCAGCATTTATTATTTTCTTAACGGAGTTTGCTTCTAATACCGCTTCTGCCGCACTGCTGGTTCCCGTATTTGCTGCCATTGCAGAGCAGATGGGTTTACCACACGAAGTGTTGGTATTAGTCATCGGTATTGGTGCATCTTGTGCCTTTATGCTACCCGTTGCGACACCGCCAAATGCGATTGTCTTTGGTACGGGATTGATTAAACAGAGCGAAATGATCCGTACGGGTGTCATTCTTAATATCATTGCTACCTTTGTCGTCGGATTGTGGGCTTATTTCTTCTTAATATAGTTTATCAATCACATTAATCATAATTTATGAAACCCAATGTCTCAATAATCACGAGCCATTGGGTTTTTTTGTTTCTCTTTTCTATTCCTTTTTACAATTAGTCGATGTATAACATAGTGATTTGTTAGGAAAATAAATAGGATGGCGCACTCTAACTCTAACTCCAACTCTAATAACAAGCAATTAAATACTATCGCGGCTATTTCTGACATTCATAGTAATGTCTTCGCGCTTGAAGCCGTGCTGACTGATATTAAACAGTGCGATATTGATCAAATTGTTAATCTGGGCGATATTTTATACGGACCGATTGCCCCTAAAGATACCTATGCGCTCTTAATGGCACAGCAGAACGATATCATTACTATTCGAGGTAATCAGGATAGACAGATTTATGAAGCGACAACGGCGGAGATTGGCAACAACGCAACCATGGCTTTTATCATAGAGGACTTGCCTAAAGCAGCGGTTAAGTGGCTGCAGAATTTGCCGTTTGATTGTCACTTAAGTGAGAATATTTATTTGTGCCATGGGTCACCAACCGATGACATGGTATATTTGTTAGAAAATATTGAGACGGGTCAGCCGACCTTACGTAATAATCTAGATATTTTGGCACAGCTTAACGGTATTGGCAGTTCAGTGATCATATGTGGTCATACTCATATTCCACGTACAGTCACGCTATCGACAGGTCAGATAATCATCAATACAGGTAGCGTGGGTTACCCTGCTTATAAAGATGATTTGCCTATTTTGCATAAGATGCAAACCTATTCGCCCCATGCCAGTTATGCGCTTATCAAATGTGCTGACACTGAACAAGGTAAATGCTGGCAAGTTGAGCATATCAAGGTGCCTTATGATTATGAAGCTGCGGCTAAATTGGCTTCAATGAACGGTCGCGAAGATTGGGCGTTTGCACTGAGAACAGGGCGAGTATTGCCTTGATGAGCAATTAAATATATAAGTATCAGGATTTTGCCTATTTTTAGCATGATTTACTAAGTTGCAAGCTATCATATGCATCAATATCTCTATGACCACACCAAGCCTCTTTCAATGTGGGTAGCGCTTGAATATCTATTTGCCTAAAAAAACCGTCTACATTAAGCTGTCGATAATTTGGTCCTCGCTCCATTAGTTGATTAGAAAATAAAGAAAAGCTTGCAACTGGCGTCTCAGAATAGCTATAGATATGAATACTAATAACATTAGCTCCCTCTTTGCCGCCTAGACCTTCACGCCAAAAACCATGGCTTTGACTGTTTATCTCATCGACTATGGCTTGCATTTTTTCAGGCTGATGCTTTGCGTCGTAAGATAGTAGAATAGGGTTTGAATAAGGGTTCTCAATTTCAACTTTGCTGATGTCATGATAAGTAGCTCTTGATGTTAAGCTTGATTCTTTATTTGTACAGGAAGTTAAACACAACACTATTGGCAAAAATATAGTCGCTATAAACGTCAGCTTAATAGCTATCAGAATGCCCATATTGATCCTTTTTATATGATTTATCTAACATCACACATTTTACTCAGAAGTTATTAACGTACAAGGTAATTCTTTATGCCAACACTCTTTATGGTACAACTTGGTGGTCGCCCCAAAGGTCGTTTGATTGAGCAGCATGATATTTTCTTTGGTGTGGCCAATCAGGTGCGCGAGCTGGTAGAAGATATCAATCACCACTGGCCTGAAGTCAAAAACAAATGGCATATTGATTCATACAGAGCGATTACCAAAGTGGGAAACCATACTGTTAAATTGATCGAGTCAAACAATCAAACAGCGAATGATAACGGTTTAAAACTGTTCTTTATTAATTTAGGCGGCTATCAGCAGGGGAGTTTTGAAGAGTTTCATCATAAACTGCTTATCGTCGCTGCTACTCAAGCAGAGGCTATTAAACAAGCCAAACACAGTACATTTTATAAAGAATTTACTTTTAAAGATAAAGACACACCTTTTAATGCCGCATCGCACATTGATGATAAATTTCAGGTAGATATCGATGATGTATACAACGTCAATGATCTTGTCTCAAACATACAGATTTTAATTGAGCCTATGATTCATAATAGTCACAAACTTGCAAATGCTGATGAAGATAAAGAGTATGTTGGTTATCTAAGTATCAAAAATTTAAGGAAGTTACCCTAATATGGCTTTAAATATGTATTATAAAAATGGCATGATTCGCAAATCGCGTTGCCAAATCTCTGATGAGCTATTACCGACCCTTTATCAGATTCATGATAATGCTAAGTTTCCAAAACTCACTTGGTTGATTGATAATGTGTATGAAAATCCGCAGATTCAACCCGATGTCGCACAAGCCTTAGCTGATGAAATGGTAGCGTTTGAGAGGTTAATACTTTCGCTGCATCTGCCTTTTCCTAGGCTGCTATTGCAAAAGTTGCAGAATTTCTTTACGGGGGCTGCTATTCATCAACAGATTATTTATACAAGTAGCGTTTGAGCTTACAAATAATTTATTCACAAAAATAAAATAGGGCTGGCAGGTTTGAAAAATTTGATAAAATGTCACTACTGAACCACGAATTTACGAATCTTTTATGATCTATCAATGCATCACAGAAAAGGGTGATCATTTACGTTTGGATGTGATTAATAGCGATATTGGTTATATGCTCAAGTATTATTTTGCCACCCAAGGTAATCCTTTAAGATTAGAGGCGCAGCAAGCGACTGAGGATACCTATTATACGACTCTTTCTAATGGTACTAATCTCGTTATGCGGGATCCGAATAATTATTATCAGCTGTCGCAATTTGAAAATGGCGATACCTCTTTTTATATTATTAGTGCCATCACTGGTCAGGAGATGAATCATTTTTCTTGTGAGAATAACTCGATTGAAAATGATCAGTATGCTTTGATTGCTCAGATGGAGCCAGAACATTTTAAATTTAAGCCTATGACTAATGAGCTTAGAAATATTTTGACTGAGCGTTTTGCAAATAGGTAGTAGCCTGCATAGTTGCCAAGCAAACACTACAACCACCTTGAATCACGCCCAAATTACCCTCATAATCTAACCACTTCCAAACAATAAATAGCCTAAGTAAATATGCCGAATACTTCTAAGAGCACCTCAGATATGCCGACTGGAAACAATACCAATGGATTTAAATCCGATGAATTAAGTAAATTAACAAACCCAAGTGACGATGATTTAAGTATTACGGCAAACAGTAATGAAGCGTCTTCACAACCTGATATGGTTGTTGATTTACCAGTACTCGCTAAAGACAGTTATTATTTAAGTCGTCTTGAGCGTGAGCTGGCAAGGGCTGCCGTGGCTAACAATAAAAAAAACTCTGACGATAAAGCGGATGATGGGCTAACTAAAAAACGTGCGCAGTATGAAAAAATCAAGACCCGCTCACAGCAAGCGGTGCAGGCACGTATGGATAGTATTCCAGACAAACTGGCAGAAAAACTGAATCTTGATTTGCCCGTGAGTCAACGTGCAGAAGATTTAGTACAGGCAATTATTGATCACCAAGTCATTATTGTTGCAGGGGAGACGGGTTCTGGTAAGACGACGCAATTGCCTAAGCTGGCAATGCTGGCAGGTCGCGGTATCACTGGGCAGATAGGGCATACCCAGCCTCGAAGATTGGCCGCGCGCAGTGTGGCAAACCGTATCGCTGAAGAATTGGGCGAGCAGCTCGGTAATACTGTCAGCTTCAAGATTCGCTTTAATGAGCAGGGTACGGCGCAATCTGTTGTTAAGCTGATGACCGATGGTATCTTGCTGGCTGAATTGGGTCACGATAGATTCTTGAGTAAATACGATACCATCATTATTGATGAAGCGCATGAGCGTAGCTTAAACATTGATTTCATTATGGGTTATCTGAAAAAGCTACTGCCCAAACGTCCTGATTTAAAAGTGATTATTACCTCAGCAACACTTGATACCAAACGCTTTAGTGAATACTTTAGCCGCTATGATAATAAGCTAAAACGCAACGTACCTGCACCTATTTTCAATGTCGAAGGTCGTAGTTTTCCTGTTGAAGTTCGTTACCGTCCGCTGACCGATGAGCCAGTCAACAGCTCGGACGATGATAGCTACGATGACTTTGAAGAAAATCTGCCTCGCGCGGTGGTTGCCGCAGTTGAAGAGTGTTTTAGCGATGCACAAAACAAAGGTCATGCTGATCAAGCAGATATTTTAATATTTGCCGCCACAGAAGCTGAAATTCGTGAGCTCCAAGAGGTGCTTGAACGTCATGGACCCAAGCACACCGAAGTATTGCCCTTGTTTGCTCGCCAAACTTATGAAGAGCAGCAGCGCATCTTTCAACCGTCAGGTCGTGGTCGGCGTATCGTTATTGCGACCAACGTTGCCGAGACTGCGCTGACCGTACCCGGCATTCGTTATGTGATTGATTTGGGTTTTGCGCGGATTTCTCGTTATTCGTATCGCTCACGCGTACAGCGTCTACCCATTGAGGCGATCTCGCAAGCGGCTGCCAATCAGCGTAAAGGTCGCTGCGGTCGTGTTGCGCCGGGTGTTTGTATCCGTCTTTATAGTGAAGAGGACTTTACCGGTCGTCCAGAATTTACCGAACCTGAGATTTTACGGACCAATCTTGCATCCGTTATTTTACAGATGGCCAATCTGCGCTTAGGTAGTGTTGATGATTTTGCCTTTATCGAGCCACCCGATAGCCGCTTGGTTACTGATGGGCATAAATTGCTTGATGAGTTAGGCGCGATTATCTCTAAAAATGAAGTAACTGCTGCTCATCAAAACAATAAGCCAAAACCAAAAAAAGGTCTCGACCATTTAAGCCTGACGCCAACTGGACAAAAAATGGCGCGTATGCCAATCGATCCAAGGCTAGCACGTATGTTGGTTGCGGGCAGTGATTTTGATTGTATCCGTGAGATGCTGATTGTAGTAGCGGCTCTTGCTGTACAGGATCCACGCGAGCGTCCTGCCAATAAACGCCAGCAAGCCGACCAAAAGCATGCGGAATTTCGTCAAGATGATTCTGACTTTTTATTCTATTTGAGCCTGTGGAAAGCCCTATTTGAAAAAGATGAAGATGGCAATAAGTTGTCAGGCAATCAGCGTAAGAATTTTACCAAGAAAAACTATCTGAGCTTCCCGCGTGTACGTGAGTGGAATCAAACCCATCGTCAGTTAGTACAAATGGTCACAAACCTTAAGCTTACGGATGTTAAAGAGGCAAAAGCTTCCGATAAAGGCGCTAATAAAAATTCTTCGTTAGAAAACATGACCAGCGACCCTACCGCGATAGAAGA
This sequence comes from Psychrobacter sp. AOP30-A2-5, assembly GCF_052378115.1. Lineage (NCBI taxonomy): Bacteria > Pseudomonadati > Pseudomonadota > Gammaproteobacteria > Moraxellales > Moraxellaceae > Psychrobacter > Psychrobacter sp. AOP30-A2-5. Next base: position 132,637 of record NZ_JBQSXK010000005.1, read on the forward strand.
TGAAGAACTCAAAGCGGTTAAATATGCCAATTTACACCGCGCATTATTGACAGGTCTATTGTCTACGATTGCGCACAAAACTGAGAATCGCGGTGAATACTTAGCAGCTCGCCAGCAAAAAGCCAAAATATTCCCAGCCAGTACGGTATTTAAACAAGTACCGCCTTGGGTCATGGCTTTTGAAGTGGTCGAAACCTCGCAAGTCTTTATGCGCACCGTTGCTAAAATTGAACCAGAATGGATTATCTCAGCGGCAGGCGACTTATTAAAATATCACTACTTTGAGCCGCATTGGTCGAAAAAGACTGGACGAGTGAAAGCCTATGCGCAGATTAGTCTGTTTGGTCTCATAATCATTAGTAAGCAGCTGACCAACTATGAGCAAGTGAACTTGGCTGAGTCACGAGAAATCTTCATTCGTGATGGTCTGGTGACTGGTAATTTGGGGCGTCAAGCGCCATTTTTACAGCATAATATGGATAAAATTGCCGACATTGAACGCATTGAAGATAAGTTACGTCGCCGTGATTTGTTGGTTGACGAAGAAGCACTGTATCAATTTTATGATAAAAAAATACCTGAGCATATTGCCAGCCGCAAAGCCTTTGAAGATTGGCGTGCCGAGGTCGAAAAAACCGATGCCAAATATCTATTTTTTACCGATGATGACGTGCTTAATAGCCAAGCACCGACCACAGGCGATTTCCCAGAAGTGTGGAAATTGGGTGATCTAAAACTACCGCTACGTTATGTCTTTGATCCGTCCAGCGATGATGATGGCGTGACCATTCGTGTGCCACTTGCCGCCCTACCGCAGCTTGATGCGATTGAATTATTATGGGGCGTACCCGGTTGGCGTTATGAGCTAGTATTGCAATTGCTTAAGTCACTACCAAAGGATATTCGCCGTCAAATTGTACCGATTCCTGATACAGCCGATAGCTTGTTTGATGAACTGCAACCCGCTGGTGGACAAGGATTGCTTAAACAGCTTTGCCAAGCGCTCAACCGTCGCGGCGTTATGTCAGTGACGCCTGATAGCTTTAATCCCTCTAGCATTGATCGCTATTTGCAGCCGCAAATCTGTGTGGTCGATGACAAAAACCGCATTATCGAAAAGGGTCGTGACCTGCAAACGCTACAGATTCGTCATGCTCAAGAGACCCGCCAAGCGGTGAATGAGCAGCAAGGTACGCATACTGAATTCCCTGAGCATTTTGCCTTTAGCAAAAATCATCATAGTGCAGGGGTGGTGATGAAGCAGTTCGCTGCTTTAGTTGCAGATGCGTCAGGTGAAGCGGTATCGATTCATCAATATACCGATGTCAATGCCGCGTTACAGGCACACCGTATCGGGGTTTTGACCTTGATAAAAGGTAAGCTTGGCGCGAAGAAAAAACAGCTGACCAGCCAAATTGATAAGATATTTAAATTGGCATTCGCACCACTTGGTGATATGGAGAAGCTAAAAACCATCGTCATCGATGCGGCATTGGACGCGTCGCTTGAAGAGCATTATGTGTTATTCGATCACAGTGCTGATTTGCCTGAAAGCGCTGATGATACTGCCGTAGCGCTTGCTGAAGAATTACCCTTTACGCCAGAAGAGTACGAGAAAACCTTGGAAGTGGTGTCGGGTAACTTTCTATTGACGGGGCAAAACGTCATAAAAATCCTTAAAAATGTCTATACCCGCTGGCAGCGTATTCGCCAAAGCTTACTCATGCTCGATCGAGAGATATTTGGTGAGTCTATCGAAGATATCGAAGACCAGCTAGAAGATTTGCACTTGGCTGATTTTGTTTATCGTATGGATTATAGCCATTGGCAGCAGTATCCGCGCTATCTAGAGGCGCTTGAAATTCGTATCGAACGGCTTGAGCACAATCTCGAATCCGATCTCGAAGGCGTATACGCGCTTGATGTACATATGGAGCGGTTGGCAAATCGTGCCAATGATAAAGCCATTAGTGAGTACCGCTGGATGGTCGAGGAGTATCGTATTCAGCTATTCGCGCAACCGATGAAAACCCGCATGGCAGTGTCACCGAAGCGCCTAAGCAAGATGTGGGATAAAATGAGTTAGGATAGCGTTAGATTTTTAAAACTTGATAATTGACAACATATGACAATTGTCTTGTATAGCTCTTTGATTTAGTCGATAATATTTGATTAAATGAAAGAGCTATTATTTTTTATACCAAAAAGTTTTTTGGACGTTACTTAATATATTGATGTAGGTTTTTGAGCAGGATAAAAAATAATGATTAAAGGTAGATTGATAATATTAGGATTTGCATCAACTATATTTATGAGTACGGGCTGTGATCAAACACAAGCCAGTAATAATAAAAATTTGAAGGTATTTGCGCCAACAAGCGTAGAAAAAGAAGTGCAGTTACGCGGCAGTTTTAAAAGAAGCTTTGAGATTCATGAGTTCGTTTCTGATAACATTATTTACTATGTGTCAGACCCAAAGCAATTATTAATTAAAGATTCAAAAAGTCTCAATCAAAAAGGCTATTACAAATATTTCGAAACTTGCGTCATTGGTAACATTAGCCCCATCGGTCAATATGGGCCTCTAGGCAAATATCAAAATCAAATAACTATTCGTGAGATTTGCGCGTAGCTTTGATAGCGTAGGTTATCGAATGGATACCCTACTGATTTTAAGTAACCAACCTTCACTCACCATCGACAAAAAGGCTGGGTTAGCAATTGCTAACCCAGCCTTTTGTTTAAGTATCATTGTTTTTTTGCGACGGATAAATCTTTTATGAAGCAAAAAAGCAAAGGTAGCGTCATGGAACCTTTGCTCTAAAATTTAGCATCTGAGTAAAATTAGTGGCTGATCTTTTCTGTCAGCACACCCATACTATAAAGCACGAATGCTATAACGGTCAGTGCTACAATAAATGGCGTGAGTATCCAAATCACCACGTTGATCAATAATGAGGGCAATAATCCATTAAATAATACCGTGTTTGGTGTAAAAAAGTCCGTCATAACATCGACTGAACGCTTAGCTACGGGGAATAACAAGGTGCTTAGTGCCAGCATATAAATATACTTGCTAAAACCAGGGTCGCTCATGACCACCATAAAATAAAACACCAAAAAATAAGTGACACCCAATGCCCAGCATTTGAGAGTATAGCTTAAACGAATCATGTTAGTGCCTCCCGAAGTATTCTGACGATCACACGTAGAAAAATTATTATAATAGTTGCAAAATTATGAATATATTATATATGTTATAATATGAATATATAGATCAAGTCAACTGTTTTCTTCTTGAGTAAGATATTTCGTCGTTTGTTTGGCTGGAAAGAGGGAGGATGTAATTATCTGTTAAACAGATAATTACATTGTGTACGCAGTTAATTATGAAGCTGTCAAGGCGCAGAGGAATTGCCCTAGTCAGAAACCATTATAGTAGGGGCATCATGCTAAATATTTAACTCACTGCTTGGGCTTACTCCAAATAGCCGCTTATATTCACGGCTAAATTGGCTGGGACTTTCATAGCCTACTTGCATGGCGATTTGCGATACTTGTGCCTCGCCGAGTTGAATCAGCTGCCGCGCTTTCATCAATCGTAGACTTTTTTGATATTGAAGCGGGCTTAGTTGAGTGATTTCTTTAAAATGTTGATGAAATCCCGACACACTCATACCGCATCGACTGGCCAAATCTTCTATGATGACGGGCTCTTCTAAATGCGCTTTTAGCCAATCGGTAGCTTGGGCAATACGGTGGGTGTGACTGCCATTAACCACCAGTTGCCGAAGCTTATGACCTTGCTGTGCTGAGAGCAGCCGATAATAAATTTCTTGCTGAATTAAAGGTGATAAAAAATCTATGTCACTTGGATAATTAAGCAAGTCTATCAGCCGCTCGAATGCGGTTAATATGGTGTCTTCTAACGGCCATTTTATCCCTTGATGCTCATAATCGGCATTTTTCTGAGGTGGTATTTGTGCCATGACCTCACGAATGAGCGCCAGATTTAATTTCATAGACAATACGATGACAGGCTTCTCTACAGTGGCGTGTTTGATATGCATGCTTATAGGAATATTGACAGGGCAGAACATCAGGTTGCTGTCATCAAATTTCTGGCAATCTGTACCTAAGTAAATTTCACGCGTGCCTTGTAAGACGATACATATACTAGGTTCTTGGATATAGCTGACAGTCTTTCTTGGTCTGTCGGCACAATAAAAAAACAAGCCTGAAATGCCTGATTCGATGGTTTGGTTTTTGGGTAATATACTAAGTAGCTGCTCTACCGTTTTTGTTTTCATGATTTATGCTTACTTTATAATTTGCCTAATGATATAAATATTTATAGGATTAGGCAAGAATTCTGGAGTAATGCTCTACCAGATTAGCGTGCTCACTTCTATAATGATGGCATCAAAACGCAGTAAGATTGATTTGCAGCGTATTGCCCAATACCAATAACATGCCAATCCATAAGGAGTATATGATGAAGATTTTCTATAAAACGCGAGCAACGGCAACTGGTGGTCGTTCTGGTCATACAGGTCTTGACGATGGTTCGCTAGGTTTTGATCTGGTCTCTTTTCAAGAAACAGACAAGGAAGGTGTCAATCCAGAGCAGCTTTTTGCAATGGGTTATGCGGCTTGTTTTGATAGTGCTTTAAATCTGACCGCCCAGCAAATGAAACTGCCAATCACTGCCTCAAAAACCTCGACCCAAGTGGGTATTGGTATGAAAGCCGATGGTAGCTATAACCTAGATATAGATTTGTATGTTGAAGTGTCGGGTATTGATGAGGCTCAAGCGCAAACACTGATAGAAACAGCTCACCAAGTTTGCCCATACTCTAATGCTACTCGCGGTAATGTCGATGCACGTTTGCATGTAACCGTGGTTTAACGGTCCGCCGTAGTTAATACCTAACGACTGATTCAACAGCTGTTCTAATAACTATAAACAAATATAAAAACGACATGACTTTCAACTGCTTGGGTACATAAAGTATTCAGGCAGTTTTTTATTGAATAATTCAATGTTGATCATTAAGATCAAATTATCAGGCATGAAAAGTTAAGCACAAAAAAGAGCCAGTAGTTTGATTACTGGCTCTTTCGTTTTCAATAGATGTGAGTACAAACATGGATTTTATTCAAATAACCACCACGTATTATTTACGCTTGTTTCTAAGATTATTATAGTTGGCAGTTCACTTGGTATTGTTGACCATTGTCTGATTTGATGGTCATGATGCCGTAATCCGCTTTGGTGTGCCAATCGTAAGTGGTTTTAGGGTTAACATTATTGACATAACGAGCGCCAGAACCTGATACTGCTTGCTCCATGGTGATTTTTGCGTTGGTTAAGCCAACTTTAGGCAAGGTCACGTTTAGGTTAGCAGTTTGACCATTGGCAGTGTAAGCAGCAGTGAGTTGACCGTTGTCTTCACAAGTGAATGATTGGACTACTGGCTGAGTATTGGTCTCTGGGGTCGTAGTGGTTGGTGCATTAGTGGCGCAGGCAGACAATAATAGAGCAAAAGGTGCTACGGCTAATAATTTTTTCATAATATGCCTCAAAAGTATCGGTAAAAGTAGGTTGTTACTTCAAGCAACATGATACCGTAGAGAATGTAACTTCATGTTGTGTTTGAGGGCTATGGTAGTAATCTTATCTGTCTTTTTTATCACTAAGCCTCTCAGTCTTTATTGGCTTATTTATTTTAAATAACGAATGAGGATATTTCACGTAGGGGCTTTTTCTCTATTTAAAATAAATACCAATACTGCACCCAAGATAACCGAGCTTGCTATAACGAATGGCAATGTCAATTGCTCAGATAAAAATACCACGCCTAATATCGCAGCCAGTATAGGGACACACAGTTGTACAACTGCTGCTTGGGTGTTTTTTAACAAAGGCATGGCCATATACCAGATGCTGTAGCCCATACCAGATGCCATCGCTCCTGATGCACAGGCCAAAAGTACGCCCTTAATAGTGATGTCACCTAAATTGATGTTTTCCAAGCCTATATTGTCTAGGTAAGTCATGCTTATCACTAACAGTATGGGCACTGCTATCAGACTCCGAATGAAATTAAAACCTGTGGCTCGCAGCGGTGACACGCATGATTTGCCGCGTATGCTATATATGCCCCAAGCGGCACCACTGATTGCCATAAGCACCGCCGCTAGTAACGAAGGCACCGCTGCTGACGGTAGCATCAAATAGACAAACCCTGCTACCGCTACGATAAATGCCAGCCATTGTAAGCCGCTCAATTGCTCTTTCTTATAGATGCCCCAACCAATCATCGTCAGCTGAACCGCTGAAAATAGAATCAGCGCTCCTGTACCAGTATCCAACTCTACATAAGCAATCGAAAAGCATAGCGCATAAATCACTAAGCTCAGACTACTTAACCAGCTACCTTTGTCGTTTAAAATAGCAGCGTGAGCAATACTGTCAGGCTCTCGCACGTGCTGTCGTAACCGATAAGCATGAATGGTCATGATAATACCTAGGCAGACAGCAGCGCTCAGCAGGCGCAAAATGGTAAAGCTCCAAGCATCTATATGACCCTCTGCTAACGCCATACGGCAAAAGAGAGAGTTTGCAGCAAAGGCGATTAATGCAATAACGGTGTACAAGGTGGCTTTCAAAAATAATTCCTACAATAAAGAAGCTGGTTTTTTAATAAAATAGGCAAATCTGATTTTTAAAGATGTTGTTATTACTGCTTTTTTACCAGCAAAAATACTGGCTGAAGTGCGAAAACTGAGTTGCTAGCTGCTAGTTGCCAATTGGGAGGTGTTTTACAACAGAGCATATTTTATTGCACTTGCGGGCAAAAGTATTTTTTAAATTGGACTGATGATAGTTGAATTAACAATAAAGGCTGACTACAAGGGTGGTGGCAGGTCAAGCGCATACTCAGAACGATTGCTGAAATTAATCGTCATAAATCAAATAAAAACAATAGATAGGAAAAAGTAATATGGATTGGGCAAGTATCTTTATTCATGACACCACTTGGGCATTTGCGCTTGAGATATTGGTGCGTGTCAGCGTCATGTTTGTACTGATTATCTCGTTTTTGCGTTTGACGGGCAAACGCGGCGTCCGTCAGCTGTCAATCTTTGAGTTGACCATTATTTTATCATTGGGTTCTATCGCAGGTGATCCTATGTTTAACGAGGATTTGCCGATTATTCAGGCGGTGCTGGTCATGAGCGCCGTTATCCTGCTTTATCGACTGTGCACGTGGATCATGATGAAATTCCAACCTTTTGAAGATTTATTAGAAGGGAAATCGCTCTATATTGTAGAAGACGGAATGCTGGTACTCGATAAGATTAAAAAGGGCAAGATGTCGCATGATGAGTTTTTTACTGAAATGCGCCAACAAGGGGTCGAGCATTTGGGTCAAGTGCGTACAGGCTTGCTAGAGACAGACGGTAATTTTAGTATATTGTTATATCCGCCTGAAAACACTGGCTACGGTATGCCGCTTTTCCCTAAGCAGTATCAACCTGTCGAAGAGATAGAGTCAGAGACATATTACGCATGTATGCATTGCGGCTATGTCGATCATATAACTGACCCAAATCAGCTCTGTGAACGCTGTGAGAATGGATGTCGAGACTGGGCGAAGGCCTTGAATAGTGAGATCGTTAGATGATAATAAATGAGATGATAGCTATATTGAATTATCTATGAGTAGATCGAGCGGTCTTATGTTGACAGGCTTAATAATAGCCAATTATACCAACGTAAGACAGCCCTAGACTAAACGCTTTTAACATGCCCTATCTGAGTTAGGCAATTTTATACCAATCAATTTTACGGGTCATGACCATCACGCAAGCGAGTAGCACAAAACAGAAGACAGCACCAAGCAATAAATTCATATCTTCGGTGGTTAATATGCCGAAAAACGCCGCATACAATCCTGCCAGTGTGACAGTGAAAATCGCCGCTCGCTTGACGCCGCCCAGTACATAATAAGCATACCAACCAATGAGTCCAACACAGGCGCTGGCAGCAATGGCATACGCCTTCCAAAAGACAATTTGCTCAGCAAGTGGTAATAGTAAGACATAAAACACAAACAGCGCACAACCGACCAACAGATATTGAATAGGGTGAATACGACTGGATTTGATCACTTCAAATAAGAAGAAAGTGCCGAATGATACTAAGATTAATAATAAGGCATATTTCATCGTTCTTTCAGTTTGTAAATATACATCATTAGGCTCAGCAAAACTTACACCAAAGCTGTTCAGGCGCACGTTTCGATAGCTATCAGGTATGGCAGTAGCTTCTGCTGTAACAGCGCCTTCCATTGCTATAAGCGCATCACCAGAAGCCATTGACTGGCTATTATTATCGAGAGTGGCTTGACTGGTGACGACACATCGGTTGTTAGCGCTGCTGATACACTGCGACAAATCTTGATTGTTGGCTATTGTTAAATACTGATTTTGCCAACTGGCTTCAAAACCTTTAGCGGTAAGTTTTTTGGCATTGGGGAGCGCCTTACCAATAAAGTTTGGTGCATGCCAATTACTGCGCATCGTTAAGTTAAAGTTTTGTCCAGTCGGCACAGTGTTTACATTGCTAATACCAGCTAACGGTAAATCAATGACGATTTCTGTACTGGTCAATGACTCGCTAGCACCGTTCGTAGCAAGGGTGTTATTGCCATTCTGCTGGCTCGTTATATTTTTTACTGAACGCTGTAATATATCTTGCGGAATAGCTGCTTCTACATAGGTCAGATTTTTCAGCAGCGCTGTCTGAGGGTAGGTCGCTTTTATCGGTTTTTTATCAATGGTCACCGTTGGTAGCGTCGCCACGCCGCGCAGATCTGATACTGGAATAATCAATTTTGCTGCATTCCAGTGGATGATGGTTTTTTCGGGCTGGGCGTTATTTTTATTGGCGGGTGTGTTGATGGAGCCTTGTGCGTCACTAGCTGTGCTCGTAGTGTCATATAAGCTGCTGATGGCTTGATCAAATGTATAGCGCTGGTCAAATGTCAACGCACCATCATAACTGGTCGCATGATAGATGCCACGTTTATAGGTATCAGTGCTGACTTCAAGATCTTGTAGGGCTTGGGTCTGACTGGCAAAGACAATTTCATTTTTTGAATATGATGGTGCACACTTACTGGTTGTTTCAGGTGCTGTAATCTGACATTCAGGTGTAATTGTGGTAGGGATGATGATAAATGGGGTGATGACTTCTTGCGGATTGACGTGCTGCTGGGCAATTTCTTTAACCACCGACGCGGCATAATTTTGTCGTTCGTAGATGACTGAGCCAATCATACCGAGACCGATGGCAAAAATAATACAAAGCCCGGCGATGATGGACAATTTAGTCAATAGTGTTTTTTGCATGAAAGCTCCTCATATGAATCTTTAGTCCAAAACTGTGCATATAACAGTCAGTAGGTTCAAAGAAGATCATAGAGGAGAGATGAAGAAAAAATATGTAAGAACGATGGAGAGTGTGTGGAAAAATAAGCCTTAGTGTTTTCTGATATCAGTATCTTCTGGCATCAGTGTTTTTTAGTATCACCAACCACTTTATCCATAATAGCAAATAATAAACCAGACAACACGAAAGTCATATGAATGATGACTTTCCACATAAGTTTGTCCGCTTCACCCTCACTCAATTCATTAGGAATATCCATAAACGATTTTAATAGATCAATCGCAGAAATAGCGACGATGGCACCGATGACTTTTAGTTTTAGACCAGAAAAATCTACTTTGCCCATCCAACTAGGTCGATCAACGTGATCACCAGTGTCAATTTTTGAGACAAATATTTCATAGCCACTAAATATGATAATTAATAATAAACTGGCTACTAAAGAGAGGTCGACCAACACTAATATATTAACAATGACATCTGATACAGAAGCACTAAATACAGTATTGAACATCATGACTGTTTTTTGAATGAATTTTATAAATAATAAAATAATCCCTAAGACCAGCCCTAAATAAAAAGGCGCTAATATCCAGCGGCTGTTAAAGATGGTTTTTTCTAGGTATCGTTCAATATTTTTTAGCATGGACATCTCTTAATGCTCTTAAAGGTTGTAGGTCATTTATTTATAACTTGGTATAGGATGGGTTTAAGAAAGCCATTCGAGCACTTGTTGTACCCGCTCGTCTCTATCACCACCTATGCGATGAAATGGCTTTTGGTGACGGGTCAGCTGACTTTCAAAATAAGCACTGATTTCATCACGTTGATGGGGGCTGTCTCTTAGGTCATCGGCGACCCACGGGATATCAACTTCGGTTAATAAAATCAAGTCATAATGATGCGTTAACGCCGCTTGGGTAAGTGCATCAGGGCAATCACCATAATACCAGTTGGCATAGACCATTAATTCAAACAGACTGGTATCACAAAACAAGTAGCTGCTATCAGAATTTTGCGCGGCTTTTTCAGCGAGTTTATTTTCTAACTCAATTTGACCTTGTGCAATAGGGAGTAAATCCTCCCAAGTGCAAGTTAAGTGTTCCTTATCCCATTTCGCTTGTAGATAGGTGCGCATGTATTCTGGCACCCAAGGGCAGCCAAAATGCGCTGCCAAGTCGCGACATAGCGTGGTCTTACCAGTGCTCTCTGCCCCTAGGATAGCGACATTGATGACCGATTTAGGCGTATGCTGCTTTAGGTTGCAAGCGGTAACGTCGTTGCCATTCATAGTAAGCCCAAATTGCGATAAGAGTGAAGACTACGTATTGTAGCGCAGTAAAAGTGAGACCTTTATAAAAGTACAGCGGGACTGAAATAGCATCGGCGATTATCCAGAGTATCCAATGCTCAATTTTGCGCCGCGCCATCAGCCACATCGCCATCAAAAACAGCGCGGTGGTCAGCATATCGGTGTAATCGACCCACGTAAATAAATGCAAACCTAATACCGCGCCATCAAAACTAAAGTTATTATTGATGACTGGTCTGAAGTAATACACCAGCGCGACAAAGGTAATAGTCGCCGAGGCTAGTAAGGCGAGTATTGGTACATCTTTTTTATCGAGATGTTCTACTTGAATAGCATTCTGGGCGTTAGTCCTTGCTAACGACTCATTTTGCTGCTGACCAGTAGGGTTGATATAGTCTTGCTGTTTTTTTATGGCTGTGTTTTTCTTACTCTGTGTCCAATTGATCCAGCCATATAGACTCATCACCGTATAGTAGGCATTGATAAACATATCGCCAAATAATTGCCATTTCCACAATAGATAAACAAATATAGCGGTGCTGACGAGACCTATCGGAAATACCAAAATATTGGTTCTGCTGGCGAGTAAGACACTTGCTACCCCAAATATGACAGCAATCAATTCCAGAGCAATAAAGACAGTGGGATAGTCAGCGTATTGTCCAAATAACCAGTTAAAAATTTCTACCATGAGTATTCCCAAATATGAGCGGGTTTTATGTCTCGCAGTTTTATGCGCTCGAACTGTGAACGTGTCGCTAGCAAAGTGCGCCAATTATAACGTAGCTGCTCCAAAATGAAGTCAGGACTTTGCTTATTTTTCGCAACAAACAGATTATTTGTAACAAAGTATTAGAAAAATAATTATATTCAGGCATAATAAAGGCTCTGATTTTAAGTTTACAGTTATTCACTGAAATCAAACGACTGTTATTTTTCCACTTTTATGCTTATCCCAAGCCCTATAGTAGTAGACAAGGAAGCTTATCATGACGACTTGTATCACAGGCACTGGCCTGTATATTCCGCCTTATAGCATCAGTAATGAAGAGCTAGTAGATTCATTTAATAAATATGTTGAGAATTATAATGCAAAGCATGCTGACGAGATAGCAGCAGGAACTTTGACTGCCCTAGAGCCTTCTTCAGCGGCCTTTATCGAAAAAGTATCTGGTATCAAATCACGTTATGTGATGGAAAAGGATGGTATTTTAGATCCTGAAATCATGGCACCAGTGATTCCTTATCGTCATTTAGGTGAAGAGCTGTCTATCATGGCAGAAATGGGTACTGCGGCTTTGAAAGACGCGCTAGCAGATGCGGGTCTTGAGGCGAATGACCTAGATGGTATCATCCTTGCCTGTTCAAACTTTCAGCGTACTTATCCTGCGGTCGCTATCGAGATTCAAAATGCAATCGGTATGATTGGTGGTTTTGCTTATGATATGAACGTTGCTTGTAGCGCCGCGACTTTTGGTCTATCGCAAGCACACGGTTCTATTGTTTCTGGTCTGGCTAAGCGTATCGCTGTGGTCAACGTTGAGATTACTTCAGCGCATCTGAACTGGCGTAACCGTGACAGCCACTTTATCTTTGGCGATGTCGCAACAGCATCTATCGTCGAAGAGCTAGAAACGCCAAAAGGTTATGAGATTCTTAACTCTAAGCTATTTACCCAGTTTTCGACCAATATCAAAAACGAATACGGCTTTATGGATCGCTCAGAGTTCTTAGCGGCACAGACTGAGATGTATCCAGACATTAAAGAGCCAGTCACCGACAAGCTATTCTTACAAAATGGTCGAAAAGTGTTCCGTGAAGTCTGTCCAAAGGTTTCAGAAGTCATCACCGAGCATTTACAAGAAAACGATATCGAAACGTCTGATGTTAAAATGATGTGGCTGCACCAAGCCAACGCCAATATGTTGGATTTAATCCTACGTACTGTGATTGGTAAAGAAGCAGATAAAGCGATTGTGCCAAGTGTCATTGCTGAATTTGCTAACACCAGTTCAGCCAGTCCGATGATTGTTTTCCATCGCTATAAAGATGAGCTGGCATCAGGTGATTTGGGTGTGATTTGCTCATTTGGTGCGGGTTACTCTATCGGTTCAGTGTTGGTGCGTAAGGTTTAATTTTTAAAGTAAGACCTGTGACTAGGGCGTGTCCTCAATTTTATCAGCACTTTCAAAATGAGGACACGCCCTAATAAAAAATAGCTAAGAGCAATCTTAGCTATTTTTTTGTCTGTTATTTTTGTTACGAGCATTTAATCACATTATTTAAGCAATATATTATTCAAGAATGAGGCGCTATTTGCGAATATAACGGGAAGAATGCTTAGAGGTTTTAATTTACCCCGAAAAATTTGCTATAATCACGGTCTTATTCCCCTCATCCAATTAAAAGTCCTTTTATGAAAGAATCCTTACGCCTGCGTTTAGACCAGATGGTAGACCGTTATGAAGAGGTCACCGCCTTATTATCAGATCCTAGTATCATCAGTGATAATAATAAATTCCGTGAACTGTCTGTCGAGCACAGCGACTTGATGGATATCACTACTTTATGGCAGAACTATGTGCGTGCAGAAACGGATCAGGCTGATGCAGAGGCTATGCTGGCTGATGCATCAGATCCTGACATGAAAGAGATGATGATCGATGAGATTGATAACGCCCGCGAGACCATCGTAGAGATGGAAGAGGCGCTCAATGTCATGATGCTACCAAAAGATCCAAATGATAAAGTGCCTGCTTTCCTGGAAATTCGAGCGGGTACAGGTGGTGATGAAGCCGCGATTTTCTCTGGTGACTTGTTCCGTATGTACCAAAAATACGCGCAGACACAAGGCTGGACAGTGGAAGTACTGTCGGCAAGTGAAGGCGAGCATGGCGGTTATAAAGAAATCATCACTCGCGTATCAGGCAACAGCGTGTATGGGCGCTTAAAGTTTGAATCAGGCGTACACCGTGTGCAGCGTGTGCCTGAAACCGAAAGCCAAGGTCGCGTGCATACCTCAGCTTGTACCGTGGCGGTGATGCCTGAGGTTGAGATTGATGATACAGTGGATCTGAACCCAGCCGATATCCGCTTTGACACTTTCCGTTCAAGCGGTGCTGGCGGTCAGCACGTTAACACCACTGACTCAGCCGTACGTTTGACCCACATTCCAACGGGTACCGTGGTAGAGTGTCAACAAGAGCGTAGCCAGCACAAAAACCGCGCGCAAGCGATGAAAATGCTGATTTCAAAGATTCAGCAAGTCAAAGTACAGGCTCAAGTTGATGCAGCAGATACCATACGCCGTGATTTGGTGGGTAGTGGCGATCGCTCAGAACGCATTCGCACCTATAATTTCCCACAAGGTCGCATGACCGATCACCGTATCAACCTGACGTTATACAAGCTTGATGCCATTATGGAAGGCGACTTGGATGAGATTCTTGATGCACTGTTGCGTGAGCATCAGGCTGATTTGATGGCCAGTATCGGCGGTGGTGATTAGTAACTATCAGGATATTAATGACTAGAGGCTCAATAGCTGGTCGTGAATCATTAATTCATAAAAGCGTGACACTGTCTAGATGACAGTGTCTGTTTGTTTATAGCTGTTTTTTACGGCTATCGACTATGATAATAAGTATAGATTTAATTTTGCAGTTTTCGTTTATTCTTTTAATTACCTAATAATATTGAGAGTGTTATGTCAAAGCACAATAATCAGAACCAAGATCAAACCCCAGTTGTAGAAGACGCTAACGAGCTAATTGCGCAGTTACAAGCCAAGCTAGACGATATCAGTGCTTCAGGCAAACAGCCGTATCCAAATACGTTTAAACGTACTGATTATGCGCAAGATTTGCAAACCGCCTTTGACGGCATCTCAAAACAAGAAATTGAAGAAAAAGCGGCGAATGGCGAAAAAACACAGGTCAACGTGGCAGGTCGCGTCATGCTGAACCGTGGTGCCTTTATTGTTATTCAAGACATGACGGGTCGCATTCAGTTATATGTTGCACGCAAAGAGTTGGATCCAGAGACGTTAGCGACCATTAAATCATTAGATTTGGGTGATATTGTTGGCGTATCAGGCTATATCGGTCGCTCAGGTAAGGGCGATTTATATGTGCATATCGAAGAGTTTCAGTTATTGACTAAAGCGCTACGTCCAATGCCAAACAAGTTCCATGGTTTAGCTGATGTCGAAGCGCGCTATCGTAATCGTCATCTTGATTTGATGACCAATGAGACGACTCGTGATACCTTTATGATTCGCAGTCAAGTCATTAGCGGCATTCGCAAGTTTATGTTAAATGAGCGTTTCATGGAAGTTGAGACGCCGATGATGCATCCTATCCCAGGTGGTGCGGTGGCGCGTCCGTTTGTGACGCATCATAACGCTCTAGATATGCCTTTATATCTGCGTATCGCGCCTGAGCTTTACTTGAAGCGCTTAGTTGTTGGTGGTTTTGAAAGAGTGTTCGAGATTAACCGCAGCTTCCGTAACGAAGGTGTATCAACTCGCCATAATCCTGAATTTACCATGATTGAATTTTATCAAGCGTATGCTGATTATCATGACTTGATGGATTTGACCGAACGCTTATTTAATGAATTGGCGATGGATATCTTGGGCACAACTGAGATTACTTATCAAGAAGAAGCCATCAGTCTAAAAGCGCCATTTATACGTTTGTCTATGTCTGATGCAATTGCAAAATATGCCGAAAATTTCGATATGGCACGTATCAATGACCGTGATTATTTGGCAGAGTACGCTTCGACAACGCTTAAACAGCAAGTGAAAGAGGTGTTTGGTGTGGGCAAACTACAGACCATTATCTTTGAAGAAACCGCTGAACACCAATTGCGTCAGCCAACTTTTATCACTGAATATCCAGCGGAAACTTCACCACTGGCACGCCGTAGTGATGACAATCCTGAAATCACCGATCGTTTTGAGCTATTCATCGGGGGTCGTGAACTGGCAAACGGCTTTAGCGAGCTTAATGATCCTGCTGATCAGGCAGAACGCTTCCGTGGACAAGTTGCTGAAAAAGACGCTGGTGATGATGAAGCGATGCATTTTGATGAAGAATACATCGAAGCGCTGTCTTATGGCTTACCACCAACCGCAGGTGAAGGTATCGGTATTGACCGTTTAGTGATGTTGTTTACCGATTCGGCTAGTATCCGCGATGTGATTTTATTTCCGCATATGCGTCGCAAATTAGAAAGCTAAAACTGGTTTACTTGCCATAAATCCATGCTGGGACTAAATTGAACATAAGAAAGCTCTTTTGCTTTCAATTGAATGGTCCCAGATTCTTTATGAGACCTCATTTATAGGGACATCATGGATACTCAGCACGCGTCACCCTCACTTTGGCAACAGATGATTCAACGAAGTTTCTTATCTTTGTATGAGTTATCAGCAGATAAAACAATCAATCCTCAGCATTTTCAAGGTTATGATTTCGTTTTTGAGTTTTCTGGCGCTATCATTTATTTGATCGTCAATGATGTGGTGATGCAAGCGAGTAGGCAAAAAGTAGACAGCGCTCAAGTTCGTGAGTGGAGAAAAGAAGTCGTCAACCAACTAATCAAGCGTCACGCTCAGCTTTATCTAAAAAACGATAAGTCGATGGCAGAAAGTAATACCTCGACAGCTGGTAAGGATGTTTATTTCATTGGTTTGACGTCACTGTCTGTCACGCATCAAGATGATAAACCACAAGCATCCTCGCATACGGTTGATTATGAATATGGTAGTCAGTTTTTTGCTGAAGACTGTGTTTCAGATCTGGATGATGAGCAGAGTGTTTTACAGGTATTTAGCCATCAAAACTTTGTCGATATCATCAGCCAATTGGTTACGCCAAGCGATTTGTCCGCATTTTTAGACTTTCATCGCAGCCAGCTGACAGGGTTTGAGTCATTCCAAAACGAATCGACATTACTTACCCAGTTTTTACAGTCGCCTGACTTTCATCAAAGAGCGATTAGGGTGCAAGAGCAATTGATTGATAATCAGTTGATCGATCAGATTGAGCAACGCTTGCTCAAAGCTACAGAACCAGACCAGGCAGTCTTTGCCAAAGCACTCATGGCTGAGATTCAGAAAAATACTCGGATGTGGTACAAGCTGTTTAATAGTTTGATCAAACATTATTATGAGGCAGGTCAACCACTACCAAAAGAGCCAGTCGATATTTTGGTCGATGAGTCAATGTACACTTATGCTTGTTTGGTTGAAAAAATCTTAGCTTACAAAACGATGGATCAAGACTCTCGCTGGAATGGTTATGTTTGTCATGAGCACTCTTATCACGTGTTTGGACGCCATTATCTGCTGGTTTTCTATGCGCAAGATGATAATAGTTCGCTGAGTGCTGACAAGGTGCGCACGTCTCAACAAGACTTGTTGTTGGAGCTCAATGCTCAAATGCAGGATCCAGTGATGGATGATTTGTTTTTGATTGGCGTAGAGTTTAGACCTTGTGATGATAGCGTCAATACAGAGGTGCATTTGGATGCCTTTTATCAAAAAGGCTCAGTGATTGACGCCAATACTCAGCGCTTATATGAACGTTTAGCACAACTTCAAGCGCAGTTATAATCTAAACCTAATATAGCTTACTGGTTTGACACTCCATCTATATTTGTATTATTCACATTGGCATTTATTATGACGCAGCAATATCAAGTTTTAGCGCGCAAATACCGTCCCAAAAACTTTCACGAGTTGATTGGGCAAACGCATGTTTCTCAAGCATTGATTAATGCGATTGATTATAATCGCCTGCATCATGCTTACCTCTTTACGGGCACACGCGGTGTGGGTAAGACCACAATTGCGCGTATCTTATCTAAATGTTTGAACTGCGATACGGGTATCACTAGTACGCCTTGCGGTGTGTGTGATAACTGCGTGGCCATCGATCAAGGGCGATTTATCGATCTTATCGAGATTGATGCGGCATCCCGTACCAAAGTAGAAGACACACGAGAGTTGCTGGATAATGTGCCGTATGCGCCAAGTCAGGGGCGTTATAAAGTATACCTGATTGATGAAGTACATATGTTGTCCACACACAGTTTTAATGCGCTTCTTAAAACTTTGGAAGAGCCCCCTGAGCATGTAAAGTTCTTACTTGCCACGACTGATCCGCAAAAATTGCCGATTACCATTATTTCGCGCTGTTTGCAGTTTGTGTTGCGTCCATTGCCGCAAACGTTACTCAGCGAGCATTTGGCAAATGTTCTTACCCAAGAGCAGGTGGGTTATACGCAGCCTGCACTCTGGCAATTGGCTAGCGCCGCCAAAGGCTCGGTACGTGATGCGTTGTCATTGACCGATCAGGCCATTGCTTTTGGTCAAGGTGCGCTCGATGATGTCACTGTAAACGCCATGCTTGGTTTAATTGATGCGGCTAATCTAGTCAGTTTAATTACTGACATCTATAACCATGACAAATCTGCTGTCGCGGCTCATATAGAACAAATGCGCGCGCAAATGGTTGATGCGACGAGTATGTTTGATGGTCTTACTGAATTATTGCATCAATTGGCGTTGACTCAGCTGTTGCCTGAAGTGGCATTAAATGTAAATGAGGCACAGGCGCAAGATATTAACACGCTTGCGCAGCATATGAGTCCAGATGTTCTGCAACTGTATTATGAGATTGTCGTGCAAGCACGTGAAGGTGTTAAGCTTGCGAGCACACCGATGCAAGCGCTGGAAATGTGCATTTTACGTCTGCTGGCATTTCGTCCGTTGCCAGTCGATGAGATATTAAATCATACTTATGCTGGCTCTTTATCACCTGAAGTACCAACTATAGAAGATGGGGCATCTACACCTTCTACACAGTCATCGAATAGCCAATCGGCTTCTGCACCGCCATTACAGTCTTATGGCGTTGATTATCAAGCACGAGATAATGATGATTTACAAGTCAAAACCTATAACAATTTTGAGCCAAGTTTGGCTCAAAATGATGAGCAAAATCATGATGTATTAGTTACTAGCCCTGAACCCGTTGTTGAGCCTGAACCCGTTGTTGAGCCTGAACCCGTTGTTGAGCCTGAACCCGTTGTTGAGCCTGAACCCGTTGTTGAGCCTGAACCCGTTGTTGAGCCTGAACCCGTTGTTGAGCCTGATGCAAATAATTCTCAGTTAACAAGGCAACTTGATGATCCTCGTACTTTGCTGCGTTGCTTACCGCAAGAACTACTAGGTGAGTGGACACCAGAAAAATGGGATTATTGGCTACAAACGGCTCGTGAAGCGGAGATATTGGCTCAAGACGAATTAGCACTTGCGCGTCAAGGCATGATGACGGGCTTATGCGATGGCAAGGCAATATTTATAACAAGTGTAGATAGTCGGCATTTACAAACCACTTTTCAGCAATTAGCGGCTAAACTGCAACAGCAGTTCACCCAAGCAGAAATTGACTTACAAATCGATGGCAGCGTCATGCAAGCAGAGGATAAGACGCCTGAGCGTCGCCAACAAAAGCGCTTGGTGCAAGCCAAAACGGTTGCAGAAGCAAGACTGCTTGCTACGCCTGTGATGCAGTATTTGAATGAGCGCGGTGAAGGAAAAATGGGTAAGGTTCAGTTGTATTAAACAGTCAGAAAAACTGTTGTTAAAATTATTTAAAAGTCTATATAGTTATTAAAGACAACTTTCATATAAAATATCAAGGCGATGTTGTACTATCGCCTTGATATTTTTGTTTTTATTGCAGATTAAATGGGCTTTTTTAAACAAGAGAGAAATATTTAATAACGATAAGATAAATTAAGATTCGTTATAATGGTTAAGTTATATTAAAAACTGAAATGAAGTTTAGGTGAGAATATGTTGGATAATTTACGCGGTATGGCTGTGTTCGCCAGTGTGGTTGGACATGGCTCTTTTAGTGGCTCAGCACGTGAGCTTGGCATTACAACCAGTGCAGTCAGCCAGCAAATTCGCTCATTAGAAAATGAGCTGGGCGTCGTGCTATTACACCGCTCAACTCGTAAGCTGAGCTTAACAGAAGCTGGCGAAAGCTTTTATGAAGCCGCAAAGGATGTGGTAAGTGCTGCTGAACAAGGCCGGATTAAGGTCAATCAGTTGCGTGATGAGTTGGCAGGAAGTTTACGAGTGGCGACAACACCAGAGCTTGGTGTTAATCACATCTTGCCGGCACTCTCTACGTGGATGGCGGCACATGATGATCTTAGCATTACCTACCTGGCAGACAACCACTATATTGACATGATTGATGAGCGGATCGATATTGCGATTCGTATGAGTCCATCGATTAATGACTCGAGCCTCAGCAGTCATCCATTGACCGATGTGCGCCAAATGTTGGTTGCTTCACCGCAGTATCTACGCCAACATACCAAACTGCAGACGCCTAAAGATTTGGCTGACCATCAGCTGATTTGTATTGAAATCATGAAAGATGCCAATCAAATTGATCTCATTCAGACAGAAACGGGTAAGAAGACGCGCACGAAAATGAATTCACGCATTTATACCAATAATGTCTTTATGGCGACCACCTTGGCAAAAGAAGGTCATGGCTTGGTTAGAATGATGGAAATGGACATCAAAAAAGAGCTTGAAAATGGTGATTTGGTCGAAGTGTTGACCGGTTATCAATTACCAAGTTTTGTACTATATGCCGTCACCTTAAACCGTGATCAACAGCCAGCCAAAATCACTCGCTGTTTAGAGGTGTTAAAAAAGTACTTTCACGCCAATTAGATGACGTTTGAATAATGCACCGTAGAGAGTAGTTTAAAGCCTCCAAAAGCAAAAAGCCTATAGACATATTATCTATAGGCTTTTTTAGTGTTAGCGTTTAATGTAACCAATTATCTAAAATGATGGTTTTAGCAAGTCAATCAAACGCTCAGCCAGTTGTGTGCTCTCATCGCGGCTCATATTAAGCGGCGGTAGCAAGCGCACAACATGCCCACCAGTGACATTGATGATTAGCTTTTGTTCATCACGCGCACGCTCAACCAACTGACTACAGTCCATGTCTTCAGGCAAAGCGATACCAATCATCATACCTGCACCACGACTGCTGACGCCATATTGTCCTAGTGTATCGACCAGCGTCTCTCGAATAAACAGCCCTTCGGTAACGGCATTAGTCATGATATCACTGTTAGCCAATACGTCATATACGCTATGTACCACACGACTGGCCAGCGGCGTACCGCCATAAGTAGAGCCATGACTACCTGCACCAAACAGGCCATTAGCACGCCCACGTACCATGCATGCACCTACTGGAAAACCGTTACCCAAGCCCTTAGCTGTCGTCAATACATCAGGACGCGCATTACTATGTTGATAAGCGAAGTATTTACCCGTACGGCCATTACCTGTCTGTACTTCATCCAACATAAATAGCCAGTTATGGGCTTCACACTCTGCCTGTAGTTCTTCAAGATACGTAAATCCGTTGGCAGCAGTATTTAAACCACCTTCACCTTGAATAGGCTCTACAAAGATGGCGCAAATTTCATCATGATCTTGCGCGGCTTGCTGAATCGCGGCAATATCGCCAAAGGGTACACGGATAAAATCCTCATCTAATGTATAAAACCCTTCACGGGCTTTTGGGTTGGCGGTGGCTGACAGTGACAGTAACGTACGACCATGGAATGACTGCTCCATAACGATAACTTTTGGGCGTTTAAAACCTTGCTGATGTGCATACAACCGTGCAAGTTTGAGCGCCGCTTCGTTCGCTTCAGCGCCACTATTAGCAAAGAACACACTGTCCATTTGGGCGGCTGTACATAGCACTTCACCCGCACGCTCTTGCCAGTCGATACCGAATAAATTACTGGTATGTATTAAAGTCGCTGCTTGCTGTTGAATGGCGTCAGTCACTTGCGGGTGGCAATGCCCTAAGCCGCATACGGCAATACCAGTCAGTGCATCTAAATAAGGCGTCTCATCTTTGGTGTATAGCCAACTGCCTGAACCGCGTGTAAAGCTGATGGGTTGACGGTTATAAGTGGGCATCAGATAAGTAGCAGACATATAAAACATCCTTAAGATGATAAGTTAGTTAAAAGAGAGTATTGATTATAGCTCGTCAGAGAAAGGTGTGGTTTCTGCAGGTAACGTGTAGTCTTCATTTGCCCAAGCACCTAAGTCAATCAGCTTACAGCGACTACTACAAAACGGCTTATATTTGTTGTCTTGCCAAGCAGTTTGAGTGCCACAACGTGGGCAAGGGTAGGTTTTGGGTGCAGTGTTGGGATTAGAGTCAGTCATAATAAAGGTGGGAGTATCCTTGATGTTATTAGTATTATTTGCGCACGATAGTTATTTATTATCATATAAATTGTGATGAATTGAGGAGTACTGGCTATCGTTATATTACTATTCAATTAGATTGGCTATATAATAGCATGGGGCAGAATAATGACAAAAGACAAATGCTTTAAGGATAGTAGATGACAGACAATATCGAGTTCACGCATCAGCAAGCGCGTGCCTTTCAACCAAAAAGACTCTCCGCACCGCGCGACTTTATTATTCCAAAAATCATCAGTGATAATAAGAATGAAAAGCCGTTAATTTTGGAGATTGGAGCAGGGAAGGGCAAGCACGCACTTAGCTTTGCAGTACAAAATCCTGATAAGCATTTGATCGCCATTGAGCGTACACGCAATAAGTTTGATGCTTTCTCAAAGCTGGCTACACTACAAGACCTACCGAATCTAGATGCGATCCATGCAGATGCGATTGCTTGGACGGTGCATGCGCTAAAACCCAATAGTGTGGCTAAAATATTTATTCTTTATCCCAACCCTGAACAGCATAATCCTAATCAGCAATGGCTAAATATGCCCTTTTTTGAGTTTCTGTTATCTCGCTTGCAGGTATGGGGAGAGATAATACTGGTCACCAATATTGAATCCTATATGGACAATGCAGAGCATCAAGCAGCTAAGCTCTGGTGCCTGCCAAATACTCGCTACCGAGTGTCCGTCGATAGCCAGCGTACGCATTTTGAAGTGAAGTATTTAGCACGGCAAGAGGTATGCTGGGAGCTAAGCATCCGTAAGCCGAAATGGTACAAAACAAGGTTTGATAATTGGCAAGCTTAATAATAGACGAAAAAATAGCCTAAGCAATAAAATATATAATTAAGAATATATCATTACAATATAATGTGGAGAATAAATATAAAATAGCCTAAGCAAATATAATTGAATCAAAAAAAAGCCGTCTCCTAATGACGGCCAAAATTGCACACTATTCAAAACTATAAGTATGGCTTTACCAAATTGTTAGAGTTCGTATGTGCATCAAGTACCGTTAAAAAGGTATATGCACCAATGAATTTGCGGCTAATAAACATGAACTCTTTTGGAGGAAGGTTGAACTCAAAAGATTGCATTGCACGAGTAGCTTTAGTGGATAAGCGTGAATGCAGTTTACTATTGGCCCAAATATAGCGATTTTGCTCATCCAAACAATCTGTGGGGATGTCATCGTTTTTCTCAGGATCGCTAAAAGGTTCAGTTGCCAATAAAAATAGCGACGCCATATCAGAGCGTACTTTATCGCTCATACTATCAAAGAAATCATAACCCGTCATCGCAAGCATCATCGCCTGATGGTCATGGCGGTAGCCAGCTTTTAGTAAGCCATGCGCAATGGTTAAAAGGTTATTATCAAATTGACGAATAGCACCAAAATCTAGTAATACCAATTTGTCGATATCATCTTCATTTTCACTGACACGAACCAGATAATTACCGAAGTTGGGATCTGTCTGCATTTCACCCCACACAAAAATCTCTTGCATCATGATTTCGATGGCCGCCTGACCAATAGCGTTACGACGCTCATGAGGTAATAATTGTAATGCCTCAGAAACTACGGTAATACCTGGCTCATAAGACATACAGAGTAGGCGCTTTTTGGAATAAGTACGATTAATCCTGGGAACCACATAACGCGGATCTTCACTCAAGCGTTCATAAAAGCGTTCTGTCGTCGCGGCTTCAGCTTCGTAGTCCACCTCATGGTGGAGTAGGTCACGTATTTCTTCAAACCAAGCATCTAGCGAACGGGTCTGCGGAACGATATTACTAACTTTTAATAATTGCTTAAATAAAGCAAGGTCCGAGTTGATTGCATCAGCAACACCTGGATATTGAATTTTTAGTACAACTTGCTCGCCAGTCGCAATCACTGTGGCGCGATGAACTTGGGCGAGAGACGCAGTACCTATAGGAACCGTATCGACATCCAATTCACTTAATTTTTCACCCAGTAATTGCTGCAGGGTTTGTTGCATGGTTGACCATGATAATGTAGCGGTATCATCATTTAGCGTTTGCAAGGCACGTGTGATTTCTGGTGGCAAAATATGTTCGCCATAAATTGCTAACATTTGACCAATTTTGACAACCGAACCTTTTAGCTTACCTAGCTCTTCTGCGAGGTAGTTTGCTTGGGCCTCCATAAACACTTGGTTACGTGCTGTACGTGCTTCTTTATTTAAGAACATGCCAGACACACTATTACCCGCCCAACGGCGACCAATATTTAAGGAGGTTTTGGCAATCGACATTCGACGATCGAACCCTGAGGTTTTTAAGTTATCGATTGATTGCTTATTGCTAGAAGGTTTAGACGTATCATTTGCCATAAATATAATCATTCATCCAGTTGGTATTGATTTGTGGGTTCAAAACCTACAATACAAGGGAGATGCGATGTACGGGTACAAAATTGTATCATATAAAGCACATTTGGTTGATGAGCCTAAGCTTGCCAATAGCAGTTACTTTGTAAGACGCAGTATATATTTTCAGATTATAATCTTTGTAAAATGGATATCAAAAAATAAGACCTAGCGTGATGCTAGGTCGAATCATATAAGCTAAGAATCATTTGGTGCATTAGACTAAGGCTGGGAACAGCTCTAGCCTGATTTCTATTGGTTTCTAACTGTTTTCACGAGCAATGGCATGATGACCAATATCACGGCGATACTGTGTACCATCAAAACTAATAGCACCCGTTACTGCAAGTGCGGCTTGCTGAGCGTCTGAGATGCTATCTGCAAGAGCCGTCACGCATAAGACACGTCCGCCATTCGTCACCACTTCTTTTTCGCTGTCTATAGCATCGCTGTCAGAAAAGGCTGTGCCAGCATGGAAGACTTTGACAGCGTTGTCATTATTGGCATCTAGCTCTGGCAAGCCAGCAATCACATCACCTTTTGATGATGTTTCAGGATAGCCTTTGGAAGCAATGACAATACCGAGGGCAGGGCGGCTGTCCCATTGCGCATCACTAGGCAACTGTCCTGCTAGACCTTGTGCAACCAAGTCTACCATTGATGATTGTAAACGCATTAAAATAGGCTGAGTTTCTGGATCACCAAAACGGCAGTTAAATTCGATAACATAGGGGTCTCCGGCAGCATCAATCATAAGACCTGCATATAAAAATCCCGTATAAGGGTGACCCGCATTATTCATTGCATCAACCACTGGCTGGATGACTTGGGTCATGACTTTTTCATGGACATCTTGAGTGACAACTGGGGCAGGAGAGTAAGCGCCCATACCGCCTGTGTTCGGCCCTGTATCGCCTTCAAAAGCACGTTTATGGTCTTGGCTTGTTGCCATCGGTAAGATGTTTTTACCATCAATCATACAAATAAAACTGGCTTCTTCGCCTTGCAAAAACTGCTCGATCACCACGCGGCTGCCTGCATTACCGAATTTATTGTCGGCAAGCATATCATCGATGGCCTCATGTGCTTGTTCGATAGTTTCCGCAACGATGACTCCTTTACCAGCGGCAAGGCCATCGGCTTTGATAACGATTGGTGCGCCATGTTCATCGATATAAGCTTTGGCAGCCACAGCTTCAGTAAAACCTTTATAGGCTGCTGTAGGGATATTGTTTTGCTCCATAAATTCTTTGGCGAAGGTTTTGGAGCCTTCTAACTGCGCACAGTATGCTGTTGGTCCCCACGCTTTAATACCAGCATCACGGCAGGCATCAACGATACCAGTTACCAAAGGCGCTTCTGGTCCAACAATGACCATATCAATGGCATTATTTTGGCAAAAATCGATGATTGCACTATGCTCACTAGCGTTGTCGCCCGTAGATACTGTCGATACTAGGACAACGTTTTGGCATTTAGGTTCAAGCGCTGTACCAGCATTACCAGGCGCGACGTAGACATTATTGACTTTATCGTCTTTTGCACACTGCCATGCTAGCGCGTGTTCGCGACCACCTGAACCAATCACCAAAATATTCATCATACGTCTTGCCCTTAGCATTAAAGTTAATTATGAGTTAGCCATACACTCTCAAATATACTGGCATATTCTAACAAAAAAGTCGTACCGATTGCCATGAGTATCCACTCGCCAGCAATTAATCGTCAAGAAAGAGTAAAACCTGTCTCATGAGTAAATGTTATCGACATGTTGCTGATTCATGAAATGATGTTGTACGCTTTAGCTGGCGCGCTATGTACGTTACACTTCACTAAATTAATGGTATTAAATCCCGATTGCGACATATTCCTAAAAATAAGGATGAAAAAAGGAGAGAAACTTAAAATATCAAGAAAAAAACAGAATAAATTGCGTAAATGGATATACTGCTCCGCAGCACCAATAATGTTCCATATATTTATGCGGTGCCATTAGTTAGTACGAATTAATAAACTTAAATAAATGATAAATCAAATCTATAAAAAAGGATGAAGGACATGCCAAACTCCCTCAGTATCGCAAAAGAGCGCATCAGCCAGATAAGCGATATTGCTACCAGTTATGTACAAAAAGACAAATCATTATTTGATCATTTTATTCATAGCTATTATCAGCCATTGCACGCAGAAGCAGCTGAGACCATCAGTAATGCTGACCTAGCGGGCATGGCACTACATCATTTTACGTTGCTCCAAGCCTATGATGGTAGCAAGCCACAACTGAAGGTGCTGAACCCCAAGGCAGAAGAGCAGCATTTTCACAGCTCACATACGGTTATTCAAATTGTTGCCTATGACAGACCGTTTTTAGTCGATACGATTTTGATGAGTCTTGAGGCTGAAGGTATCGATGTTCATCGTACTTATAACATCATTGTCAGTGTTGAGCGTGATGATAATGGTCATATTACCCATATTGAAGGTGCACATGAAAGCGCTACCTCTCATCTGTCTTTGATTCATTGTGAAATTGCTTATCAAAATGATGAGGATCTGGCTGCGCTACAGCAAATGTTATTGGCAAAAATTGATACGCTAGATACAGTCGTTGGTGATTGGAAGCAGATGCGTGCACAGCTGACGGATATCAAAGCTGAGCTATCAAAGAAACCATTACCGGAAGTCTTTTACTCGCAGCAAGAGATACAAGCGTTTTTAGATTGGATATTAGACGATCATTTTATATTCTTGGGTTACCGTGAATACCGTTTAGAAGGCGGGCAGGCTGTCGAAGTGAATTCTGAACCTGCTGATTTAGATTTGTTCGCCATTGGTAATAGCGGTCTTGGTCTATTACGTGGCGCTGAAGAAGACAAACTCTCAGAAAGTTTTAGCCAATTGCCAAAAGTATTAAAGCAACTATTGACTGAACCGCGAGTATTGATGTTGTCCAAATCAAGCCGTGTATCGCCTGTGCATCGTCCAGTATATATGGACTTTTTAGGTATTCATAAATTTGATGACAATGGTAAGCTGGTTGGTGAATATCGATTTATTGGTCTATTGACCTCACAAGCGTATCAACTGACTGTGCAACAAATCCCGCTATTACGTGAAAAAGCCAACAAGATTATGGCCATGGCGGAATTGCCACGTGACGGTCATGCGCACCATAAAATGATGCATGTGATTAACACGTTACCGCGTGACGACCTCTTTCAAGCCAGCGTAGAAGAGCTATATCCTATCGTTTCTGGTATTAGCCAGTTACAAGACAAGAAGAGTCTACGCCTATTCAGTCGTATTGATCATTATCAGCGTTTTGTCTCCTGCTTGGTCTATATCCCGCGTGACAAGTTCAACACTGAGCTACGCATCAAAGTACAAAATGTCCTAAAAGAAGCCTACGGTGGCACATCATCAGGTTTTACCACCGAATTTAATGAATCTGCTCACGCTCGTGTTCATGTCCACGTGCGTACGGTGCCAGGTCAGGTAAAAGATGTTAACACTGCTGAACTTGAAGCCAAGTTGGCTGCGTTAATGCAATCATGGAGCGACAGCTATCAAAAAATGCTATTGGATAATGTGGGTGAGCAGCAAGCCAATGCTTTAAACCGTCGCTTTTTGAATTATATCCCTGCCGCTTATCAAGAGCGTTTTGATGCCCGTACTGCGGTTGAAGATACCAAGCGTTTGGCTGTATTGACAGCAGAGCAGCCGATGATTTGGCATTTATACCAGTCAACGGGCGATGCTAGCAACCAACTCCACCTGAAGCTTTATGGTCGTGAACAGCCTGTAATCTTATCCAAAGTCCTGCCAATCCTTGAAAACTTTGGTGTGTCTGTCATTTCAGCACAAACCTATGAGTTTGATCTGCCTGAGCAGCCCATTTGGATGCAAGAGTATGAGCTAACGTTAGAACACGTTGATACTGTTAACATGCAAGTGGTGCGTGGTCAGTTTGAAGACAGTCTCAAACAGATTTGGGCAGGACATGTTGAGAGTGATTCATTTAACGAGTTGGTATTGACGACCAATCTAGATACTTATGATGTGGTGGTGCTACGAGCCTTATCACGCTATATGATGCAAGCAAAAGCCCCATTCTCTAGTACGTATATTCAGCAAACTGTGGTAAAAAATAGCGATATTAGCGTGGCGCTAGGCTGTCTGTTTGATGCCCGTATGAATCCTAAGTACAGTGCAGATGAGCGCACAGAAAAAACTGCGAAGATTCAACAGCAGATCACTGCTGCGTTGACAGATGTGGATAGCCTAGATGAAGACCGTATCTTGCGTTGGTACTTAGATTTAATTAATGCAATGGTACGCACCAACTTCTATCAAACCGATAGCAATGGTCAGCGTAAAGATCGCTTATCATTTAAATTTTTGGCAGCAGATATTCCTAATCTGCCAAAACCAAAACCGATGTTTGAGATATTCGTGTATTCGCCACGTGTTGAAGCGGTGCATTTGCGTGGTGGTAAAGTTGCCCGAGGTGGTCTGCGTTGGTCAGATCGTATGGAAGATTTCCGTACCGAAGTACTTGGTTTAGTCAAAGCACAGATGGTCAAAAACGCCGTGATCGTCCCGGTTGGTTCAAAAGGCGGCTTTATCGTCAAAACCAAAACCATGGCAGATGGTCGTGACGAATTCCAAGCCGAAGGCATTGCTTGTTATCAAGCATTCCTACGCGGTATGCTCGATGTGACTGATAATATCGTCGATGGAAAAATTGTCCCGCCAGCCAACACCGTGCGCCATGATGAAGATGATCCATACTTAGTGGTCGCAGCTGATAAAGGAACCGCCAGCTTCTCGGATATTGCTAATGCATTGTCTACTGAATATGATTTTTGGCTCGATGATGCCTTTGCTTCAGGCGGCTCGGTTGGTTACGATCACAAAGCCATGGGTATCACCGCACGCGGTGGTTGGGAGTCGGTCAAACGCCACTTCCGTATGCGCGGCATGGACATTCAGAACCATGATAACTTTACCGTGGTTGGTATTGGTGATATGAGTGGTGACGTATTTGGCAATGGGATGCTGCTCTCAACCCATACCCAGCTGG
This sequence comes from Psychrobacter sp. AOP30-A2-5, assembly GCF_052378115.1. NCBI lineage: Bacteria > Pseudomonadati > Pseudomonadota > Gammaproteobacteria > Moraxellales > Moraxellaceae > Psychrobacter > Psychrobacter sp. AOP30-A2-5. The sequence goes on from NZ_JBQSXK010000005.1 coordinate 162,225, forward strand.
TTGCCGCATTTAACCATCTACATATCTTTATCGATCCTAATCCGGATGCTGCCACTTCATACGCTGAACGTGCCCGCTTATTTGATATGCCACGTTCGACGTGGGATGACTATGAAAAATCGCTCATCAGCCAAGGAGGTGGGGTATTCTCCCGCCAAGATAAGAGCATCACGCTCAGTGCCGAGATGAAACAGCGTTTTGATATCGCTGCAGACAGCCTTGCACCTAATGAGTTAATCAGTGCGCTGTTAAAATCGCCTGTTGATCTTATTTGGAATGGTGGTATTGGTACTTATGTGAAAAGCGTGAATGAGAGTCATGCTGACGTCGGTGACCGTGCCAATGACGCAGTACGGGTCAACGGTAATGAGCTACGTACGGCTATCGTTGGTGAAGGTGGTAACTTAGGCTTTACCCAGCAAGGGCGTATCGAATATGCACAAACGGGTGGTCGCATTTATACCGACGCTATCGATAACTCAGGCGGCGTAAATTGCTCAGATCATGAAGTGAATATCAAAATCTTACTTGGCAAAGTAGTCGAGCAAGGCGATATGACCTTGAAGCAGCGTAATGAGTTGCTTGAGAGCATGACTGATAGCGTGGCAGAACTGGTATTGCGTCAAAACTACCTTCAACCACAAGCCATTGAGCTTAGCCACATTCGTGCGGCGGCTAACTTAAGTGATCATCAGCGCTTTATTCAGATGTTAGAAGGTGAAGGACGTCTTGATCGGGCGATTGAATATCTGCCATCAGATGAAGAAATTGCCAAACGTCAAAAATCAGATACTGGCTTGACCAACCCTGAGCTGGCAGTTGTCATGGCTTATGGCAAAATGTGGGTGTATGACAACTTATTATCATCAGACTTGCCAGATGATGCGTACTTTATCAATGAGCTGCGCAAGTACTTCCCTGATGAGCTGGCTACGCGGTTCTTTGATGAGATGACAGAACACCGCTTACATCGCGAAATTATCAGCACGTATTTGACCAATAGCGTGGTCAATCGTTTGGGCATTGAAGCACTGTTCCGTCTTTATGAGGAAACAGACCAATCGCTGGCGACCATCGTGCGTGGTTATGCGATTAGCCGTGATGTCTTCAATGTATCAAAAGCTTGGAAAACGCTTGAAGCGCTGGACAATCAAGTCGATGCCAAATTACTGCTAAATCTTGAACTACGTCTACGTGACGCGCTTGAGCATGGTGTGGTTTGGTTTATCAATGCCTTTGGTCAAGACTTGCAAGTCGCTGACATGATCAGTCGCTTTAGCGATAGTGTTGAGAAATTAACCAAATCAGGTGGCTTTATTGAGCAACAATTTGCAGAATACTTGCAAGAAGACACAACTAACCTGATGCAGAATGATTTGTCTAATAGTGATGCCGCATTGTTTGCGATGCTGCCTTATCATGTTGATGCACTTGATGCCGCACTGCTCGCTGAGCAATATGAGCGTCCTGTTGATGAGATTGCAACGTTGTACTTTGATGCCTATCACGTCTTGCAGTTAGATTGGATGATGGACAATATCGCCACTTTACCACAGCAAGACTACTGGGATCGCCGCGCGCGCCATGCGTTGATGAATGAGCTGTCACGTAGTCTACGTCTACTGATGGATGCCATATTATCTAAACCAGATGCGAAGCAAGCATTTGGTGAATGGCGTTCACGTCACTTAGATCATTTGGAGTCAGTCACCACAGAGATGAGCAAGTTAGATCAGCTTTATGCTAATGGTGCAGACAGTAAAATCAGTCTGTCTACGCTCTCAGTACTAATGAGTGAGCTAAGCGGTTTAGTGACTAAGTAACTATTCATTGAGTGAAAAACAAGATAAACGTCTTTTCAAAAAAAACCACCGTTATTAATTAACGGTGGTTTTTTATTGTCTGGCTAAGCATGAAAGTTCGACTCTTGATGACCGCTTTAACTTACGAGGCTTTTTCATTAGTAATATTGACCACTCGGCGACATCCTTGACCTGATATCTGACTAAAACCACCCGAGATTTTTTCAACCTTGATTTGAGTCAAGATGCGATCTTTTAACGCCTGTACGTGAGAGATAATGCCAATAAGCTTACCTTCTTGTTGTAAGCTCGTTAAAGTGTCGAGCGCAATATCAAGCGACTCCTCATCAAGCGTACCAAACCCTTCATCCAAAAATAGTGAATCCACGCGAATGTTGTGACTCGCCATCTGCGATAACCCAAGTGCGAGCGCCAAGCTGATAATGAATCCTTCGCCGCCCGATAGATTCTTAGTACTGCGAATATCACCGCCTTGATAGTTATCAATCACATTAAGCTCAAGTGGATTGCTGTCATCATGAATGAGCAAATAGCGGTCACTCATTTTTTGCAATTGCGTATTAGCATGGCTAATCATGACTTCAAACGTTAAGCCTTGGGCAAAGGTGCGATATTTTCTGCCATCATGTGAGCCAATTAGAATGTTAAGCTGTTGCCAAACTTGTAGTTTTTGTTTTTGTTCATCGATTGCAATCAGCTGTGTCGCCTGTTGCCCTTTTTGGCTGTCGTTATCCTTAAGCTTTTGGTCAATCGCACCGATTTTTTGACTTAACTCATCGATATCCGTCTGTATTTGATGATGCTTGCCAGCAAGTGTTTCTCGGTCTTCATCTGTCATAGGCGTGGCAAGTTTTTGCTCTAACGTTTGCTGGGTATTATTTAACTGCAACTTAGCCTGTTGTAGGGCATTATCAATCGCTAGTTTACGTATATGTAATGCCTCACGCTCTTCTTTAGGCAGACGCGCACTCAAAAAATCCGCCTCATCGACGAACTTTGACTCTGTGAGTAAGTTAGTAAAAATACTGTCCTGTGAATTTACGGTAGTAGTCGCCGACTGTTGCTCTTTGGCTAGCTGTTGCTCTCTGAGTTTTAATTGCTCTAAAGACTGCTGTATAGAATCTAGCTGTCTTTGCGCTATGATTTGTTTGGCTTTAGCCTCATCAGCAGTGCTGCGTAACTGGTTTTCTTCATAGTCTGTATCTTTATCTGCGAATAGCGCTTTTCTAGCTTTCTTTAATTGTTCGATATCCTCTGTTTTATTATCAATTAATGTCTCTAATTCTTTGAGTGCTGTCTCATCATTGGTGAGCTGTGCTTGCTTACTCTCAATATTCGCAGTCAGGCTGCTCAGAGTATTGGTGATTTGCTGTTGGCGGCTACTTTGCTCATGGTGATATTGCTTTAACTGCTTCAAAGCATGACGTTGTGCCCGCAATTGGTCAATATGCTTATCATAATCTGCACTTGCTAATACTATTTGCTTATGAGTACTTTCAATGAGTTGCTGCAGTGCGCCTTGAATGTCAGTCGCTTTGAGCGCTATCGTTAAATGATTTTCGTATTTAGCCGTTGGGTACTTACTCACCAAAGATGAAATATTGGTCATCATGGGTATGAGTGCCGAAAAATTAGTGGCAATTTTATCTTCGACACTTTCAACTTTTTGAGCATTTAGCTTGATATCAGTCGTCAGATTATTAATGTCGCGACTAAGTAGCTGTTGCTGCTGTTCATCGGCTTCGATGGCAATACTGAGCGTTGCAGCACTTTCAGCTAGGTTGTCATATTTGACGACTATCGTTTTAAGAGACTGTTTATGCTCAGTCAGTTTGTGTTTGATGATGCTTAATAAGGATAAACCGTGATCAATATGAATATCAGTATCGTTGTTAATCTGCGCCAGTGGATTGATAATTGCCACAGTCGATTCCGAATAACTATTTTCAGTGTTAAATAGCGAGGAAAGGTTAGACTGAATATCAGCGTGTAAAATTTTAGATTGCTGCTGCAAGGGCGCTAACTGCTGCTGTTGATTATTGATGACTTCTTTTTTGGTGGCATGGTCGATATGATGTTTAGATAAAGTCTGATCAAGGTTATCAATAGCGGTCTCTAGTTCAGCTATGTGCTGCTGAGTTAATTGCGCCTTAGTCTGTTTTATTGTGGACGACTGGTTTTGGTCGTCATTGGCGTCGGTATTATTATTCTTGGTACTAGGGTCTAATAACGGATGATGCTTACCATAAGGATGCTCATGTGCGCCGCAAAGCGGGCAGGGCGACCCATCCTCTAGCTCTACTATATAATCTTCAAGCTTAGCGACCTTTTGTAGTAAATGTAGATGCTCTTGTTTCTCTTGCCTCTTGAGCTTAGCCTCTTCAATACTTATCTTGTGACTAGCAATCAAACCTTCTAAAGTCTTAAGCTCTTGGTTCAGTGTGGGTAACGTTGCATTGATGTGTTGAATTTGGCTGGTACGCTCAGACAGCTGTTCTAGCTTAATATGGGCTTGCGCAATCTGGGTGCTGATTTGATCGATTTGCTCTTGCTCGCTACGCATATTAGCAATGGGCTGGTTTTGAATGAGTGTGGCTTGCTGCTGTTGTACGCTGGCAAGTTGCTCGCGTTGCTGCGTTATCAATAATTTCTCTGCATCTTGCTGCTTATATAACTTATCAAAATCAGTCTGTAGCATGCGGGCTTGATTACTATAAGCAAGTTTATCCGCTGTTAGATTGGCATTATCTTCCAACAGCGCCATTAATTGGCGACAGCTGTTATCGAAGGTCACCATATCTGTATCGAGATCGTTTAGCTCTTGGTAATCGCGAAAGTACTTTTCTACACTGCTAAGCTGAGTCTGAGTCTTTTGCTCTGTTTGTTTGTGGTCAACTATATCTTGACCTAATTGTTGAGTGTTACTAACTAATACCTCTTTACGCTGATTATCGCTAGCTAAAGAATAAGAGTGCTGTTTTATCTCAGCATCCAACTCGCGCGTCTTTTTAATAATAGGCAAAGTAGCATATAAGCTATCTGTGGCTTGCTTTTCAATGGTATTGATAGCGTTTAAGTGGGTATTGGCTTGTGCCAGCGCTTCTTGCTGAGTTGGAATCTTATTAAGCAAATCTTGTTGTTCAGTATCCAACTGCTTGACCAAATTTCGGTTGTAGCTCAGCTCGCGGAAATAGCTATCAATCTCTAAAGCCTTATTAGCGCCATCTAAACGCTGGGCTTCTGGAATAAAGGTCTGATGCGTATGCTGTGCCGCTGCAAAATCGGTCTGATAGGTCGAGAGATTTTGCTGTAGCTGCTGAACGCTATCCAGCCATTGTAGCTGTTCACTTAGGGTTTTAAAGGTTTGGCGCTGGGTGCTTTGCTGCTGGTTAAAGCGCTCTAAATCTGCTACCAGTAGCTTTTCTTCTTCATTACTTAATAACGACAAGCTATTCACGCCCGCTTGCAGCTTACCAAGCACTTCTTCCTCAGAGCGTTTTTTTTCATGGACGTTTAACGATATTTTGGCATAAATAGCCGTACCCGTTATTTTCTCTAAAATCGCGGCTCTATCGCCAATATCAGACTTTAAAAACGCGGCAAAACTTCCCTGCGCGAGCATGATGGAGCGCGTAAATTGATTAAAATCCATGCCAATGAGGTTTTGTATATGGGCAGAAGTTTTGGACTTTTTCTCTTCTAAAATCTTGCCGGTCTGCACCTCACTAATTTCATGCTTAATTGGTAATAGGTTGCCCTTGGCTTTTTTGTGGGCACGATGTTGATACCAGTAGCATTGATAACGCTTGGAATCAATCTCTATAATGACTTCTGCTGAGCATTCACCTGTACCTTGGGTCATTATCTCGTTCGTTGAACCAGTGATATCGCCCAGTCTTGGCGTCTGGCTATAGAGTGCTAAGCAAATCGCATCCAATATGGTCGTCTTGCCAGCACCAGTCTGTCCAGTAATGGCAAAAATACCTTCGTTAAGAAAAGCGGGGTCACTAAAATCAATGTGCCATTCGCCTTTTAAGGAGTTGAGGTTTTTAAGTCTTAGTTCTATTAGGCGCATGGCAGGGTCTTATTTTTATAGGTAGTAATAAAAAAGGCAATAATGAGAAATAAAGCTGTTATTCTGGCTAGCTTCTATCAACAGCGTTTATGATTAAATAATGCTATTCAGCCTGAGTATCTTCATGACGTAAGTTATAAACGATTTGATCATAGGCGTCACGTAAGGATGATTTTTGCTCATCAGGAATATCATGAGCAATCAAGCAACGCTCGAATACTTCTTGCTCATTTAAATCTTGTAGCGTCTCAGAAATCTGTTGTTGATTTAGTACTTTATTATAGGTACGAGTGTTTTTGATTTTTAACACCTCGCACGGCAAATTATCTACCATCGTTTGGATATGCTCACGTAACTCGCTGATAATCTCCTCACCCGTATAAATAATTTCGAGCCATACAGACTGCGTTGCGTCAAGAGATTGAATGACTTTATCTATAGCCTGATTAATGCACTCCAAATCACCTGAAACTTGCGCCAGTTGTTGAAACTTTGGAATAGGTAGTGATACTACTTGCATCTGATTAGAGTCATCTCGGTGCAGTATTTTATTGGCAGTATCGATATTTTTAGGCATTGATTGGTTGTTTTGATCTTGCTGATCAGGGATGTTTTTTGTAGCAGCAGTTTTTGTCACCTCATTATTTTTTGATTGCTCGTCAAAACCAAACAAGTCATCCATAAATTCAGTCGTTTGACTGGCTACTTTCTTAACAGGTTTTTCAATCGGGGTAACGGCATTGGTCAGCTGAGGAATAATGCTGTCAACTATATTATTTGAGGCTGATTTTTGACTGCTAATGTCATTTGCTACTGCACCAAACTGTACCAGTAATACTTGTTTTTGTTGCTTAGCCTCACCAAATCCCATCGCGATTGGCGAGCCTGAATAGCGAATGCTCTCACGACCACCGACACGCTGTGGCACATGCAAATGTCCAAGCGCCACATAGTCAAAACTTTCATCGAACATGTCAGCAGAAATCTTACCGAGTGAGCCGACATAAAGCTCACGTACACCATCGTCTTCAGTAGTGGTGCCACCGGCTGCAAATAAATGCCCTGTGGCAATGATGGGAATGTGATGCTGGTGTACTTCGATTAATTGAGCCTGCTTGGCTTTGGCAATACTAGCCACTTCATCATAATGGGCACGAATGCCTTTAATGACATTGGCATCTTTGCTATCAGCCGACTCGCCAGCCTGACTGCTACGCACGTCACGATCACGCAAATAGGGGACAGCCGCAATAATACAATGGGGGTTTCCATTTGTATCGTCTAACACCAATACTTCATCGTTTAAGTCTTCACAAGCCGTACCGATAACATGGACATTTAGAAACTTGAGTACGTTACTTGGTGCATCTAAAAAAGTAGGAGAGTCATGGTTGCCTGCGACGATGACGACATGTTGACAGCATGATTTTGAAACTTTTCCTAAAAATTCATAATATAGCGCTTGAGCTCTATTGCTTGGTGTCATGGTGTCAAAGATATCACCAGCAACAATTAATATATCCACTTTTTGCAGGCTAATGGTGTCTTGCAACCAACCTAAAAACGACTCAAATTCGTCATAACGCATTCGTCCATAAAGCCTACGCCCCAAATGCCAGTCGGAAGTATGGAGGATAGTGAGAGGTTTGGTAGGCATAAACTTGGTATCAGTAGGTATGGACATAGTTGAGCTTAAAGTTATTTGGTAGAAAGCATTTATTCTAGCAAGAATTGGTGATGTTTGCCGTTTTTGAGTTGGCAGAAGAGCTGGATCAAGCATATTTATAATTTAATCTCAGCAACCAAAAACCACTTGTCACGAATTTTTTTTAATAGTCATTATGATTATAAGCATCTTGTATGTAATACTTAAGAAATATTAAAGTAGTATATTATCCTTTAGTAATAAAGCAACATATGGTTACTTGAGAACTATTACTCAGACATATAAGATAGCAAGCTTATTTATATTTCTGTAACCGTGTGTATATATTTTCATATATAAATATACTATAGAGAAGCTATTATGAAAAAAGTTCTAAGTATTTTTGGTACGCGTCCAGAAGCGATAAAAATGGCCCCCGTTGTTAAGGCTTTAGAAGCCAATCCTGATATCCAGTCTATCGTTTGTGTGACCGCCCAACACCGTGAAATGCTAGATAAGGTGCTGGCTCTATTTGAGATAGTTCCCGACTATGATTTAGATATCATGAAAAGCAATCAGAGCCTGACCCAAGCTAGCTCTAGAATGCTAATGGCACTTGAGCCTATTTTACAAGAATGCAAGCCTGATTTAGTACTGGTACACGGCGATACATCGACTACACTATGCGGTGCACAAGCAGCATTTTATCAACAAATACCGATCGGACACGTTGAATCTGGGCTGCGTACCTATAGTCTTTATTCACCTTGGCCAGAAGAAGCTAACAGACAACTAACTAGTGTCATTACCAAGTTGCACTTCTCTCCAACCAAAGCTGCCGCGCAAAATTTGTATGATGAGCATAACAACCCAGAATACATCTATGTTACTGGTAACACCGTTGTAGATGCCTTGTTAGATGTTAAAGATAAGTTAGAAAATAACGCATCACTACGATTGGAATTACAGCAGCAGTTTTCAGAATTGGACTTTAATAAACGTCGGGTCCTTATTACGGGTCACCGCCGTGAAAATTTTGGAGAAGGCTTTGAGTCTATTTGCCAAGCAATCAAAGATCTGGCTCAAAAGTATCCAGACTATGAGTTTGTTTATCCTGTTCATCTAAATCCTAATGTTAAAGAGCCTGTCAATCGCTTACTAAGCGGTCTTAATAATGTCAAACTTATTGCGCCACAGGATTATCTGCCTTTTGTCTATTTGATGAGTACTAGCTATATTATTCTCACGGATTCAGGCGGTATTCAAGAGGAAGCGCCATCGCTTGGTATTCCGGTATTAGTCATGCGTGAAACGACTGAACGACAAGAAGCAGTCGAGGCAGGTACCGTTAAGCTAGTAGGTACTCATGGCCCTACCATCGTTGCTGAAGTTAGTAATCTGATTGAAAACGACGCTATTTATTTAAAAATGAGCCAAGCCCATAATCCTTATGGTGATGGTAAAGCCTCACAGCGTATCACTGAAACTATCGTTGAATTTTTCTATGAGCAAACTGCTAAAACTAAAGCGTTAAGCTAACTTAATATTAAATAGACGGGATTAAGATGAAAAATATTTGTGTGTTTGGTTTAGGTTATATTGGTTTGCCAACAGCTGCGATGTTCGCCCATCATGGTGCCAATGTCGTCGGTGTCGATGTCAATCAGCATGCGGTCGATACAATCAATCAAGGCAAGATTCATATCGTTGAGCCAGGTTTGGAAGCAATTGTTAAGCAAGCTGTGGATAACGGTAGACTCAAAGCCAGCCTAAAGCCAGTACACTCAGATGCTTATCTGATTGCCGTACCGACACCGTTTAAGGGCGATGACCACACCCCTGATTTATCTTATATTCATGCAGTTAGTAAAGCTTTGGCACCACTATTAGAAAAAGGCGATTTGGTCATCTTAGAATCGACCTCACCAGTAGGTGCAACAGAGCAGATGGTTGAGTGGCTTGCTGAGGCACGTCCTGACTTAACCTTTCCCAAGTATCATGAACCTGATGTTGAAGCTGATATCTATGTGGCTTATTGCCCTGAGCGCGTGTTACCTGGCAAGGTGGTCGAAGAGCTCATCTCTAACGACCGTATCATCGGTGGTATGACTAAAGAATCGACCAATAAGGCAAAAGAGGTTTATCGCATCTTTGTAGAAGGCGAACTATTAGAAACAAACTCTCGTACTGCTGAGATGGCAAAGTTGACCGAAAATGCCTCCCGTGATGTGAGTATTGCCTTTGCTAACGAGCTGTCTATTATCTCTGATAAGCTCGACATCAATGTTTGGGAGCTGATCGAGCTTGCTAACCATCATCCACGAGTCAATATCCTACAGCCGGGTGCTGGGGTCGGTGGTCATTGTATCGCTGTCGATCCTTGGTTCATCGTTAATCAAAACCCTGATGAAGCTAAAATAATTCGAGCTGCTCGTGAAATCAATGATAGTAAGCCTGACTGGGTAATAGGTAAAATCAATGCTGAAATCGATAAGTTAAAAGTACAAGGTATTGAAAAGCCGACAGTAGCATTGTTAGGGTTAGCATTCAAACCTGATATTGATGATTTACGTGAAAGTCCAGCGGTCAATATTGCTCAAAAAATGCTTGAAGCTGATAATGCAGATATCTTATTAGTTGAGCCTAATATTAGTAAATTACCTGAAAAATTGAATACGGGTATGCTGGTATCTTTAAATAGTGCTGTAGAGCAAGCTGATGTAATATTGGTGTTGGTTGCTCATGGTGAATTTGAGAACTTAGACTTATCTGGCAAGAGTGTTGTGAATTTTGTAACTAACCGCTAATGTGACCATCCTAATCATAAAGTAAGAATGCCCTTTATGATTAGGCTTACCTTGGATTTAAGCCTCCAACATTCTTTCCTCCATGAACTCATTCTGGTGATCTATGAAAAATAAGCTTTATAAGATGCTATCTAAAAGCACTACTGATTTTAGTGAATCAGAATTAAAGGTAGTCAGTGATCTAGTTGAAGAGCATGGAGGGTCTATAGATAATCTAAAAGATTATATTAGCGCGCTCGAACTTGAAAGTGAAAGAAAGTTAGTTAACAAATCAATGGAAAAAAATACGATTTCTTACCAGTTAGGAAAGTCTCTGATCGATGCTGCCAAAAGAAAAAAAAATGTCAGAATACTCAGCAAGGAGCTGTTTGCAATTTATGCTGATTCATTAAGTAGGAAAAATAAGGATTTAAGTAATGCTAACTTGCTGCACAAAATTATTATCCTACTGAATGAGCAGAAGCAAAAAGAACTACATGACTTAGCAAAAGTAAATAACGTAAGTAAACGTGGTATTGAAAAGTTAGCTAGAAAAGTAAAAACAAAAAATATAAGTAATTACTATGTAGATAAATTTGCTTTACAGCATACTTTCTCAGAAAAAAAGATCAGAATCGCGGCTATCATGGATGAGTTTACAGCACTGTGTTTTGATCCTGAGGCAGATATATATCATGTCACACCAGAGAACTGGCAGTCAGAAATTCTAGAATTTAAGCCAGATTTTTTATTCATTGAGTCAGCATGGCAAGGTAAAAATGGTCTATGGAAGACTAAGATTAGCCATCAATCAGTAGAGCTAATAAATCTAATAAAGTTTTGTGATGAGAACAAAATCAGAAGTGTTTTTTGGAGTAAAGAAGATCCAGTGCATTTTGGTACTTTTTTGGGAGTAGCTGAGCTAGTCGACATCGTGTTTACTACAGATATTGATTGTATTCAAAAGTATAAAGAACACTTGGGTCATGATAGAGTTTACTTGCTATGTTTTGCCGCTCAACCAACTATCCATAATCCTATCGAAGTTTATGAGCGCCAGGATAAATTTAACTTCGCTGGCTCCTATTATCTAAAGTACCCTATTAGGCAGCGTGATTTCGGAGTCTTGTCTAAAGTTGCACAAAATTATAAGGGCTTAGACATCTTTGACCGCAACTTTAATGAACCTCATCCACATTACGAATTCCCTGAAAGTTATCAGTCAATGATAATAGGTACTTTACATCCGTCTGAAATAGCTAAAGCGTATAAAGGTTATGTATACGGTATCAACATGAATACTATTAAGCAATCACAGACGATGTTTGCTAGACGAGTATTTGAGATGCTAGCTTCTAATACAATAGTCCTAAGTAATTACTCACATGGTGTTAGACTTTTATTTGGTGATTTAGTTATTTGTTCGGATGAATCGACTGAGCTAGATAAACAGTTAAAGAGTTTTACTAAAGATCCTTTAACTCGGAAAAAGTATAGACTTCAAGGTCTCAGGAAAATTTTGAGTCATCATACTTATCAACATCGTTTGAAATACATCTTAGAAAAATCATTTGAGACACTCTTAGAAGTTGAAACCTATCATGTCATAGTAGTAGCTTATATTAATCAAGCAAACGAGTTAGATAATGTTATTAGCAACTTCAATGAACAAGAATATTTGGATAAAGAGTTATACGTATTTAGCGATATAGGTTTAGAAAATATCGTTGACAATAGGATTACTATCTATGATACGGAATCTGAGTTGTCAAAAGCTATTGAGCATTACAAAGATGACACTTACGTAACTGTATTTAATCCAAATGACAGTTATGGTAGTTATTATTTATTTGATTTAGTGCAGAGTCAAACCTACCTCAACCATGATGATAAATCGTCTGTCACAGCTATTACCAAAGACAGTTATTTTGAGAATGTTAATGGTAAGGCCTTATTAATACAAAATAAGGAATACCAACTAGTAGATAGATTTAAATTTTCACGGAGTATAGTAAACGTTGATTTATTTATAAAAGTAGTGCTAGAAGGTGGTCAGCTTGAGAATATCAATGATTTAGAAATTAAGGAAAAAGCATTTGCTATTGATTGCTTCAACTATGTTTTAAACGGAGCTAGCCTCAGTGACGAAGAAACTTTGGATTCACATAGCAAACTCATTCTAGATGAAGGAGTTGATTTTGAAGGTAGGCTTCTAAAGGTTTCTGAAGCGATAAATATCGGTACAAATAAAAATGAGCATCTAAGTACTTACCAAGAATCGCATACATTTACTTTCTCAGCGGATGATATAGATGCTCAGCTAATTAGACCCCAAAGTAAGCAGGTACAAATTAGTAGAAATAATGCAAATATAGAAATAAAATCTACACTTCCTGATGGTAAGCTTGCCTATATTTATTTTGAAGATATATACAATAGATCTGATATCAACTTAAAACTAAATAGCCAGTTTATAGTTAAGGCAAATACAAATATGGATACACGCTCCGTATTCGTATTTTTAGATGAGAATAGAAATAAGTTATCACATCATATTGCGGCAGTTTCTCATAATCACAGCATGCCGATCCCTCCAGATTGCAAATATATACAAGTTGGATTTAAGGTTACCGGTAGTGGTCATTCATTTATAGAGTCTATAAGTATTGGAGAAAAACGTGAAATAGTGAACGACTTCGTTGCCAAAAGCAATACTTTAATATTAGCAAAGCAATACCCTTCATATGATGATCTATATAAATATGGATTTTTACATAGTAGAGTAAGAGCGTATAAAAAACACAACCATATTGTAGATGTGTTTAGACTGACTAATAATAACTCTGATTTAGGTTTTAGAGAGTTTGAGTCCATTGATGTCTTCAATGGAAATAATGATAATCTGGCAAACATTCTAGAATCAGGTCAAGTGAAGAATATATTTATTCATCTTATGGATGAAAAAATGTGGGATATCATCAAGAACTATCGAGAAAGGCTGAAAATAACTATATGGTTACATGGGGCTGAAGTACAAAGTTGGCAACGTCGTGAGTTTGATCTATCAGGTTTAAATAAATCTGAAATAGAAAGAAAGAAGATGCTTGCTAATTATCGCTTAAAATTCTGGAAGAAGCTCATTAATGAAGAGTTAAATAGTAATATTACTTTAGTTTTTGTGTCTAGTACATTTCTTCAGGAAGTAGAAGAGGATCTAGAACTTACGATACCAAGTTCAAATAAGATGGTAATCCATAATTATGTAGACGATAGTATATTTGAGTATACTGAAAAGAAACCTGAAGATAGGCTTAAATTTCTATCTATCAGACCATATTCAAGTCTTAAATATGGTAATGATATTACAACGGCTGCCTTATTAAAGCTATCTAGATATGAGTTTTTTAAAGATTTAGAAGTCAATATCTATGGTGATGGGTTTGATTTTGATTCAACCAATGAGCCCTTGCTTCAATTTGAAAATGTTCATTTGTATAAGCGATTCTTAAGTCATCATGAGATAGCAGTTACTCATAAGCAACATGGTGTTTTCTTAAATCCTACTAGATGGGACTCTCAGGGTGTATCCAGAGATGAGGCAATGTCTTCAGGGTTAGTAGTAGTTACTAACAAGGTAGCAGCAGTCCCAGAGTTTATCTCCGATAAGGAAGGTGCATTGTTTGAAGGTGAAAATATCAACGAAATGGTTGAGAAGATTGTAGAAATTGTTCAAAATCCATCCTTGTTCTTGATTAAATCCCAAGCTGCAAATGAACGAGTTAACTTACAATGTGGATTTAATAAAACAATTATTAAAGAAATTGAGCTTATGGATTCAACGTCGATACTAAATGATGACTTATAGTGTCTAGTTAAGATTAACATATTGAAATAAAGATTTTTTATAGTAAATCGTTCGTAATAAGATATAACAATCAGGCTAATTTTTATGTATAAGTTAATAGATATAAAAGGTATAATCTTTTATATTAATAAGATAGGCACTAGCATAAAAGTTTCCTTGAATAAGAAAGAAGATAAATGTGTTTATGCCTGTTATTTTTATTTTAAAGGGAATGTGGTAAAAAAACACTATCAGAACTCTGTGGATTTCTCTCATGACATTAATTTAAAATCCTCAAAAATACTAAAGGTTAGATATTTCTTATGGAATAAAGAAAAAGATTTACGTACATCTAAAACGATAAATATTACAGAACAATTAATTTTATTTAGTATGTATTTATACTTTAAAGATGATATATCAAATCAATACTTATTGAATAAAGATATTGAAAAATATATATCTAACATAGAGAATACTGAGAGAGGGAGGAAGTTATTTGAAAATAACAAACTTGAACTTACTTCTTTTCCCGCTGTTGAATGGAAAGGTTGGGAGGCTGACCCGTTTAACAATAGGTCTTGGCAGTGGGCGCTGCATTGGTTTGATTTTAACAAACATCTCATATCCTTTCATAATAAAACTCAAAATGACGCAGTACTTCTTAAACTCAAAAGTATTAATAGTAGTTGGATAGAAAACTATCTATATAATGAAGGTACGGATTTTGAGTTCATATGGCATGATCATGCCACAGCTCTCAGAGCTGAGCAGATACTATTATTAATTTTCTACTTAAAAAAATATGCCGTAAATTGGGTCTATAGTAATTTTGATTTCGTTCTTTCATTGTTTGATACCTTGTATGTTTTAGGGAAGAAATTGCAGCGAGATGATTTTTATTCTAAACATACTAATCATGGCTTAGAGCAAGTGCGAGTTTTAATGTTATTAGGAATTTTTTTAGATAATCGTGAATGGATAGATATCTCAGTATTACGTCTTAATGATGAGCTAGATTTTTCGTTCACTACAGAAGGTGTGCATAAAGAAAATAGTCCAGGGTATCATCAGTTTGTATTTAAGATTTTTTTGTCTATAGTTGAAGATTTTCCTACTTATGTACTTAAGGACTTGGGTCCTAAGTTTGAGAATATAGCTTCCAAAGCTTTGGTGTATATCACTCACATATTAAGACCCGATAATAAACTACCTATTATAGGGGATACGGAGCTGAAACCTACTAGTGATGCGTACTCTAATTTCTTCGCTGGAACTATAGAGTATGAAAATTTTTTGTATTCTATAACTCAAGGTAAAAGAGGTAAAGCACCTAGTAAAAATACTATTGTTTATCCGCAATCAGGGTATGCAATATTTAGAGATGTGTGGGGCGAGAACAAAGACTTTACTGATAGTATACACCTGATTTTCAAAGCTGGATGTTTGAGTCCATATCATCACCAACAAGATGAAAACAACATTACTCTCTATGCTTTTGGTGAAGACTGGCTCGTTGATTCTGGGCTTTATAACTATATAAATGAAGATCCTATAAGGCACTATATCCGTAGAAGACAAGCTCATAACATCCCTATAGTTTCCAATGCTAACTATAATAATGACTTTAATCATAGAATAGATAATTGGTCGATATATGACTATAGTGAAGACAGCAGTAACCCTTATGTCGCTGCTAGGAATAGAGTGTTAGTGGCTGTTGAACATGATAGAAGGATATCATTTGATGTAGCTAATAAGAAATTACTGATGAATGATAAGGTTCATTCTTTAGACGAGAGGTATAGAGATGTATCTTTCTTATTACACTTCCCTAATGATAAAAAAATGAAAGTTCATAAAAATATAGTTTCGGTAACTTCTATGAATAGCGGGGTCAGCATGAAAATCTATTTTTCTATCAAGCCAGATTTAATCACTATAGAAACAGGTATTTCTGAAGGAAAGATAAAAAGTGTTACCTCTCATACTAGCAGAACATATGAAGATAGTCATGTTTTAAAGATAACCTATCTAAATAGAAAAGTTACCAATTTAGAGACTGAGTTCGTTTTTGAGAACCAAGGTAACAAATAATCATAGCCATAGGTGAATCTAGCTATATTATTGATTCATTAAGAATTATTTTACTTGTCATATGAGAATCTATGTTCTTAAGTAGTACAAAACAAATTCAAAAAGATAGTTCATCATGCGTATCACCAAGCATCAAACGAGCAATAATATGAAAG